>NZ_NFKG01000070.1:0-552 GCF_002160275.1 Pseudoflavonifractor sp. An187
TCTGCATCCAGTGCGGCGACTGGCGCGGCATTGACGTGGTGGGCTCGGTCACCGCCCAAAAGGGCCAGTGGGCCACCATCACCGGCACCTACACCATCCCCAACGATGCGGACATGTCCTATGTGGGATGCTTCATCGAGACCGCCTGGGCCGCCACTCCCGACCCCACCAACGACCTGTTCGACTTCTATGTGGACGACGTGTCCGTCACCGTGGAGGCAGAGGAGCCGGGCTACGGCATTATCGTCAACGGCGGCTTTGAAAACGGCTCCGAGCCCTGGGCCGTCCAGGAGGCCTCCACTCTGGAGATCGTCACCGAGGAGGCATTCAGCGGCTCTTATTCCGCCAAGATCTCCGACCGCACCAACACCGCCTCCGGCCCCAAGCAGGTCCTCACCGGACAGCTGATCCAGGGCCAGAAGGTCCAGGTCAGCGCCAAGGTCAAGTACAACGACGGCCCCGCCTCCAAGACCTTCAACTTCTGCATCCAGTGCGGCGACTGGCGCGGCATTGACGTGGTGGGCTCGGTCACCGCCCAAAAGGGCCAGTGGG
>NZ_NFKG01000071.1:0-548 GCF_002160275.1 Pseudoflavonifractor sp. An187
CCAGGGCCACCCCAACATGAACCTGACCCCCGGTGTGGATATGTCCACCGGGTCCCTGGGCCAGGGCCTGTCCGCCGCCGCTGGCATGGCCAAGGGCGCCAAGTTCCTGAACAAGGACATCAACGTCTACTCCCTGCTGGGCGACGGCGAGCTGGCCGAGGGCCAAATCTGGGAGGCCACCATGTTTGCCGCCCACTATAAGCTGGACAACCTGTGCATCATCGTGGACATCAACGGCCTGCAAATTGACGGCCGCACCTGCGATGTGATGAACACCGAGCCTGTGGATGCCAAGTTCGCCGCCTTCGGCTGCGACGTGGTGAAGGTGAACGGCCACGACTTCCAGGAGCTGGAGGACGCCTTCGCCAAGTTCCACGCCAACCACGGCACCGGAAAGCCCACCGCCATCCTCATGGCCACCACCAAGGGCAAGGGCGTATCCTATATGGAAAATCAGGCCGGGTGGCACGGCAAGGCCCCCAACGACCAGGAGTATGAGCAGGCCATGGGCGAGTTGAAGGCCCAGCTGGCAGAAGTGGAGGGGATGT
>NZ_NFKG01000072.1:0-548 GCF_002160275.1 Pseudoflavonifractor sp. An187
CCAGGGCCACCCCAACATGAACCTGACCCCCGGTGTGGATATGTCCACCGGGTCCCTGGGCCAGGGCCTGTCCGCCGCCGCTGGCATGGCCAAGGGCGCCAAGTTCCTGGGCAAGGACATCAACGTCTACTCCCTGCTGGGCGACGGCGAGCTGGCCGAGGGCCAGATCTGGGAGGCCACCATGTTTGCCGCCCACTACAAGCTGGACAACCTGTGCATCATCGTGGACATCAACGGCCTGCAAATTGACGGCCGCACCTGCGACGTGATGAACACCGAGCCTGTGGATGCCAAGTTCGCCGCCTTCGGCTGCGACGTGGTAAAGGTGAACGGCCACGACTTCCAGGAGCTGGAGGACGCCTTCGCCAAGTTCCACGCCAACCACGGCACCGGAAAGCCCACCGCCATCCTCATGAAAACCACCAAGGGTAAGGGCGTGTCCTATATGGAAAATCAGGCCGGGTGGCACGGCAAGGCCCCCAACGACCAGGAGTATGAGCAGGCCATGGGCGAGTTGAAGGCCCAGCTGGCAGAAGTGGAGGGGATGT
>NZ_NFKG01000073.1:0-542 GCF_002160275.1 Pseudoflavonifractor sp. An187
GCAAGGGGGGCGCGGCCGAAGGTGGGTTCGATAATTGGGGTGAAGTCGTAACAAGGTAGCCGTATCGGAAGGTGCGGCTGGATCACCTCCTTTCTAAGGAGACTTCAACGAGACAGGTTCTTGTTGTAACGTCCTGGTCAGACTTCTGGTGCGTTTCTCATTGTTTAATTTAGAGGGTGCAAGCCTCGCATCTGCGACGACGAGGGCCAATAGCTCAGCTGGCTAGAGCACACGACTGATAATCGTGAGGTCGATGGTTCGAGTCCATTTTGGCCCACCAGTGTCCATTGAGAATGGATATCAACATTCAAGAAGTTGAGTGTTGATATCTGGTTTCAATCGAGACCAGAATTCCGCACCTTGAAAACTGAACAATGTGATAATTCCAGATGGAAGAGCAAGCAACAGAGTAGATTTTTAATCAGAATGGCAGAAGTCATTTCTGTCAAATGGGTAATAACAATTAGCCAAAAAATAACTCTGAAGCCTGCATGATTCTTATAAGAGAACTAAGTGTTTTCTAGGACCAAACCGTTCAAAAG
>NZ_NFKG01000074.1:0-526 GCF_002160275.1 Pseudoflavonifractor sp. An187
CTTTATGGAGTAAGGCTCGACGTAGACTATGTCGTTGATAGGTCGGAGGTGGAAGCGCTGTGAGGCGTGTAGCTGACCGATACTAATTAGCCGAGGGCTTGACCTACAAAGAAGCGTTGCATCGTCGTGAGCAGCGAGGTTGGAGCGGAGCGAGGACGAGGACCACGGGTCGTAAGACTCTGGTGTGAGTCCGAGATGGAGCGAAACCGAGCGTCGCGAGCAGATGAAACGTGACAACAAGAACAAATGCAGGCAGCTTGCTGAAAGTCACATTGTTCAGTTTTGAGGGTGCGGAAACAGCGAAGTGCTGATCCGTTGTGAGCCGCGAGGATGGACCGAAGCGAGGGCGAGAAACCAAGAAACGCAAGTTTCTGTTTCAAGTCCGAGACGGAGGGAAGCCGAGCGTTGCGAACAGGAGAAGCATGACACCCCCTTCCATGGGCACCTTTAGCTCAGTTGGTAGAGCACCTGACTCTTAATCAGGGTGTCCAGGGTTCGAGTCCCTGAAGGTGTACCACTCCCACTT
>NZ_NFKG01000075.1:0-515 GCF_002160275.1 Pseudoflavonifractor sp. An187
ACCGCAAGGGGGGCGCGGCCGAAGGTGGGTTCGATAATTGGGGTGAAGTCGTAACAAGGTAGCCGTATCGGAAGGTGCGGCTGGATCACCTCCTTTCTAAGGAGACTTCGGAGAAGCGACTGAGCCGTCGCGAGCAGCGAGGATGGACCGGAGCGAGGACGAGAAACCAAGAATCGGAAGATTCTGTTTGGAGTCCGAGACGAAGGGAAGCCGAGCGTCGTGAGCAGGCGAAGCGTGACAGCTAAGGCTGACTCCGTAACGTCCTGGTCAGACTTCTGGATGTGAGTTTCTCATTGTTTAATTTAGAGGGTGCAAACCCTTAGGCGTGGGGGTATAGCTCAGCTGGAAGAGCACCTGCTTTGCAAGCAGGGGGTCATCGGTTCGAGCCCGATTATCTCCACCACCTGGGCCAATAGCTCAGCTGGCTAGAGCACACGACTGATAATCGTGAGGTCGATGGTTCGAGTCCATTTTGGCCCACCAGTGTCCATTGAGAATGGATATCAACATTCAAG
>NZ_NFKG01000008.1:0-73994 GCF_002160275.1 Pseudoflavonifractor sp. An187
AGTTGTGTATAAGAGACTGGTTGAGGGGTAGGGGCTGGCGTGGGGGTTGGTGCAGGGGTCGCCGTTGCCTCCGGTTCCCCCTCTGTGGCCCCACCGTGACCACTTATGTAGGACTGCCCCAGGTCCTGCTGCTGGCTCAGAAGGGTCACCTGCTGACCGGCTGCGTTCCCGCTCCCCTGGTCGGTTCCCTCCACCAGCTGCTCCAGCCACGCCGCTCCAGGCAATTTCTCCCCTGCCCAGGCCGCTGCCTGCTGCATCCAGCCCCCCAGGTCCATGTCCGCTTGCAGCATCTGGCGCACCGCCTCCACCTGGCCGGGAAACACCCCTCGCCCGATAAACACCAACAAAAACAGCATGCCGCTGGCCACCAGCTGAATCCCCCAGCGGGCCGCTCCCGGCGCGGCCGCAGGCTTTCCCCGCCGCGCCCCCGCCGGAGTGGAACGCCGTCTCACCCCTGTGTCCATACGCTCCCTCCCTTGTCCAAATCAACCTAATGCACCCTATGCTCCGGCGAGCTGGAATATTCCCCCGGTGAATTTGTCGATTTTGTGAACTTTTTGAAAAGCCATTGACAACCGGGACTGACGCGCCTATAATTCCTTATGTTTCTTAATTATGTTACTTAACCTTTTTGAGGGTTCAGTATCAAGATGGGAGGTTATAACATTGAAGGATCAGCAACACCCACGTGCGCTGGAGCTGCTGCGGGAGATGGACCTGCTGCGCCGCACCTGGAAGCTGGCCATCCCCAACACCGGAA
This sequence comes from Pseudoflavonifractor sp. An187, assembly GCF_002160275.1. Lineage (NCBI taxonomy): Bacteria > Bacillati > Bacillota > Clostridia > Eubacteriales > Oscillospiraceae > Pseudoflavonifractor > Pseudoflavonifractor sp. An187. The sequence continues at coordinate 761 of NZ_NFKG01000008.1, forward strand.
TCAACAAGTCGGAATTTTTCACCCTGTACACCCTGCGCTGTCCCAATGGCCAGGCTCTGTCCTGGGGTGAGGGCTGCTCCCAAGAGCCCGCCCCCATGACCCTGTCCACCCTGGCCAAGGCCATGAAGCAGAGTATGCCGGCGGTGAGTCAGCGCATCACCAAGTTGGAGGAACTGGGCTATGTCCGGCGGGAGCCAGACCAGCGGGACCGCCGCACCGTGTGGATTCACCTGACGAGCGCAGGCAACGAACTGCTCCAGACCACCGGCTCTGAGATGTTGGGGAAGTTGGAGCGGGTACTCCACCGGCTGGACACCCAGGACGGGGTCAACGCCCAGCTGCTCATCCAAGCCTTCCACTGCCTGGCCCTGGCAGTGCAAGAGGAATTTTCCCAGGGCAAACCGTAACTTCTAGGAGGGAACCAGATTTTATGCTGAAACTCAAGCGTTATTTGAAGCCGTATGCCGTTCTGTTGCTGATGGGCATTGTGTTTCTCTTTGGCCAGGCCATGCTGGAGCTGTCCCTGCCCAACTACATGAGCGACATCGTCAATGTGGGCCTGCAACAGGGAGGCATCACCTCCCCCGCTCCCCAGGTGATCTCCGCCGACGCCTTTGGCCTCATGGAGCAGTTTATGTCCCAGGAGGACCGGGATGTGGTGGAGGAGGCCTACGTGGCCCTGGCAGACCACCCGGACTATGAGGACCTGTCTGCCACCTTTCCCAAGGCCGCAGACACCGACCTGGCTCTGAACACCCAGGACACCCAGGCCGTGGAGACCGCCTTTGGCCGGGCCAGCTACGCCTTGACCCAGGTCATGAGCCAGGCCTCTGGCTCCAGCGAGGACGACCAGGCCTCCATGGCCGAGGGATTCCAGGCCCTGGGCCAGATGTTGGCCCAGCCTCAGGCTCAGGCGCTCATCCAGCAAGCCATTGACGTGGCGGCTCAGACCCCTGACACCATGCTGGAGCAGACAGGTGTGGCCATGGTCAAGGCCTTCTATCAGCAGCTGGGCGCTGACACCGATGCCATTCAGACCCACTACATTCTCACCACTGGTGGACGTATGGCCGTGTTGGCGGTGCTGCTCACCCTGTGCGCCGTGGCCGCTGGCTACTGCATGGCCCGGATGGGCGCCGGGGTCGCTCGGGACCTGCGCCGGGATGTGTTCACCAAGGTCACCTACTTCAACAACGATGAGATGGACCGTTTCTCCGGGGCCACCCTCATCACCCGTTCCACCAACGACATCACCCAGGTGCAGAATTTCCTGAGTATGGGTCTTCGGCTGCTGTGCTTTGCCCCCATCATGGGCATTGGTGGCCTCATCATGGGCCTGTCCACCTGCGTCAATCTGGCCTGGGTGCTGGCTCTGGCCCTCATCGTCATGCTGGGCCTGCTGCTGGTGCTCTTTGCCGTGGCCATGCCCCGCTTTAAGAAGATGCAGGCCCTGGTGGACCGCCTCAACCTGGTCAGCCGGGAAGAGATCGGCGGCCTGATGGTGGTTCGGGCCTTCTCCAACCAGAAGTTCATGCAGGACCGGTTTGAAAAGGCCAATGACGACCTCACCTCCAACACCCTCTTCGTCAACCGGGCCATGGCCACTATGATGCCCGCCATGACCCTGGTGATGAATGGCCTGTCCCTGCTCATCGTGTGGTTCGGTGGCAAGCAGATCGCCGCCAGCAACTTGCAGGTGGGCGACATGATGGCCTTTATCCAGTACGCCATGCACGTCATCATGAGCTTCTTGTTCATCAGCATGATGTTTATCATGGTGCCCCGGGCCTCCGTGTCCGCCGAGCGTATCAACGAGATTCTCCAGACGGAGGCGCAGGTCAAGGACAGCGACCACCCCACCCACCTGAGCCAGCCTGTGAAAGGCGTGGTGGAATTCCGGGATGTGTCCTTCCGCTACCCCGGCGCCGACGCCGACGTGCTGGAGCACGTGAGCTTTGTGGCCCGGCCCGGACAGACCACCGCTTTCATTGGCTCCACCGGCTCGGGCAAATCCACCCTCATCAACCTCATCCCCCGCTTCCACGACGTCAGCGAGGGCAGCATCACCATGGACGGGGTGGACATCCGAGATCTGCCCCAGAAGGAACTGCGGGACGCCATCGGCTACGTGCCCCAGAAGGGCCTGCTGCTCCGGGGCACCGTGGAAAGCAACCTGCGGTACGGCAATCCCGACGCCTCCCAGGACACCATCGACACCAGCGCCCGCATCGCCCAGGCCTCGGAGTTCATCTCCCACCTGGACCAGGGCATGCAGACCCCCATCAGCCAGGGCGGCACCAACGTCTCCGGCGGACAGCGGCAGCGTCTGTCCATTGCCCGGGCTCTTGCTAAAGAGGCCCCGGTGTATATCTTCGACGACACCTTCTCCGCTCTGGACTTTAAGACCGACGCCCAGCTCCGGGCCGCCCTGAAGGAGTACACCACCCAGGCCACCGTCCTCATCGTGGCCCAGCGGGTATCCACCATTCTGGACGCCGACCAGATTCTGGTGCTGGACCAGGGCAAGGTGGTGGGCTGCGGCACCCATCAGGAGCTGATGCGCACCTGCAAGACCTATCAGGAGATTGCCCAAAGTCAGCTTTCAAAGGAGGAATTGGCATAATGGCAGGACCTATGAGACACGGCCCCATGGGCGGCCGTAACCCGATGGGAGAAAAGGCAGCCGATTTCAAGGGCACCATGATCAAGCTGCTGGGCTACATGAAGCGCTATCTCCCCATGCTCATCATCGCTCTGGTGTGCGCCATTGCGGGCACCGCATTTTCCATCCTCGGTCCTAAGATTCTGGGCCAAGCCACCACCAAGCTGTTTGAAGGCTTGATGGCTATGATTGCCGGCACGGGCTCCATTGACTTTGACGCTCTGGCCCAGATTTTGCTGTTCCTGGGCGGCCTGTACCTGTTCAGCGCCCTACTCAACTACGTCCAGGGCTGGCTCATGGCTGGTATCGCCACCAAAGTCAGCTACACCATGCGCACGGACATCAGCCAGAAGATCGACCGTCTGCCCATGTCTTACTTTGACAAGGTGTCCCACGGCGAAGTGCTCAGCCGTATCACCAATGACGTGGATTCCGTCACCCAGACTCTGAACCAGAGCCTGTCCCAGGTGGTCACCCAGGTTACCCTGCTGCTGGGCGTGCTCATCATGATGCTGTCCATCAGCCCCTGGATGACCCTGGTTGCCCTGTGCATCCTCCCAGTGTGCCTGATCATCGTCACCAGCGTCATTCGCCACAGCCAGAAGTTCTTCCGCAGCCAGCAGGAATATCTGGGCCATGTCAACGGCCACGTGGAGGAGATGTACGGCGCCCATGTGGTGGTCACCGCCTTCAACGGCCAGGAGGACTCCATCCGAGACTTCAACGAGATGAACGAGAAGCTCTACCACAGCGCATGGAAGAGCCAGTTCCTCAGCGGTCTAATGATGCCTTTGATGAACTTTGCCAGCAACCTGGGCTATGTTGCCATCTGCGTGCTGGGCGGCTTCCTAGCCCTGAACCAGGCCATCACCGTGGGTGACATTCAGGCCTTCATCCAGTACGTGCGCCAGTTCACTCAGCCCATCAACCAGCTGGCCAACATCTCCAACCAGCTCCAGCTCACCGCTGCCGCCGCCGAGCGGGTGTTCCTCTTCCTGGAGGAGCCGGAAGAGGAGGCCGACCCGGTGCCTGCTGTAGACCCTGAATCCATCGACGGCTCGGTGCAGTTTGCCCACGTAAACTTTGGCTATCTGCCGGATAAGACCATCATCCACGACTTCTCCGCCTCCATTCAGCCTGGCACCAAGGTGGCCATCGTAGGCCCCACCGGAGCCGGTAAGACCACCATCGTCAAGCTGCTTATGCGCTTCTATGACGTCAATCAGGGAGCCATTCTCCTCAGCGGCTACGACGTGCGCCAGTTCGCCCGGGGCGAGATGCGGGACGCCTTCGGTATGGTGCTTCAGGACACCTGGCTGTACAACGACACCATCATGGAGAACATCCGCTTCGGCCGTCTGTCCGCCACCGATGAAGAGGTGCTCCAGGCCGCCAAAGCCGCCCAGGTGGACCACTTTGTGCGCACCCTCCCCCATGGCTACGACACGGTGCTCAACGAGGACGCCAGCAACATCAGCCAGGGCCAGAAGCAGCTGCTCACCATCGCCCGCACCATCCTCTCGGACCCCAAGATTCTCATTTTGGACGAGGCTACGTCCAGTGTGGACACCCGCACCGAGGTGGCCATCCAGACCGCTATGGACCGCCTCACCCAGGGCCGCACCAGCTTCATCATCGCCCATCGGCTGTCCACCATCCGCAACGCCGACGTCATCCTGGTGATGAAGGACGGTGACATCGTGGAGACTGGTACCCACCAGCAACTGCTGGATCAGAACGGCTTCTACGCCAATCTGTACAACAGCCAGTTTGCCACCACCTAACCCAAGCAAAAAAGAACGGCACAGGTTTTCTCAAAGAAACCTGTGCCATTCTTTGTATCCATCAATATCCCAGTTCCTCGCCCACCAGAATCACCTTGATGCGGCCGGGCACCCGCTGCTGGCGGTGAATCACCGTGGTGCAGCAGATGCGGTCCGGGCTGTGGCAGTCCTCACAGCGTCCGGTGACGGTGCAGGGGGTCTTTCTGTGCAGCCGTACCGCGTTGGCCGGAGCGGCCACCTGCTCCACCCGGGCCACTGCAGCCTCCAGGTTGGGCACGATCTTGTTGTAACCCACCACACAGATGACGCTCTTGGGACCATAGGTCATGGCGGCTACCCGGTTGGCGTTGCCGTCCACATTGTACAGCTCTCCCTGCTCGGTTACGGCGTTACAGCTGGTGAGATAACAGTCGGCAAAAAAGGCCTTACGCAGAACCAGGTCGATTTCCTCCTGAGGCACGGCCTCCCGGTCATAGAACTCGTAGTCACCGCTGCGCAGAAGGTCCATGATCCCCGCCTCACTCAAGGTCATGCTGCCTCCACAGGCAACCGTGCACCCCTTGGGCAACAGCTCCTGCACCAGCTTTCGGGCGTCCTCCAGGGTAGGCGCATAGTAGGCAGTCATCTGGTTCTCTTCCAGCTTCTTGGCGGTGCGCTCAATGAGCTTTCTCCGCACCAGAGCCATAGGTTCGTGATTGGTCATGGCGGCCTCTCTCCTTTTTGTCAAATAGATAGTTCTATTGTACTCCATTTCCCCCAGGGTGTACAGGGTCTTTTCTTCTCCGCTCGTCTTTCAAAATTCTTAATAAAACCTTGATGATATTCTCAATCCCCCATGGTATACTCAGGGAGAATTTGATAAACCTGCATTCTTTTTGGAGGTGGGTACATTGACTGATTCCTTCACCTTTTCTCTCTCCCCCCTGGACACCGAAGCCCTGCTCCCCCAGCTCGCCGCGGCGCTGGAAAAGCGAGTGGAGCTTTACTCCCGCCAGCGACTCCCCGGCCTGTGGCAGGTCACCGACAAGCTCTCGAACGCAGAGCGTGGCTCCCAGCCTGTGGCAAACCATCGCAAACGTCTGCGCCAGTTTTTAGGGCTCCTACTCTGGGTGCTGGGCCTACTGATGTTGGCCCCCGGGTTCATCGACCCCCAGGAACTGTTTGTCCCGCTGATAGCAGGAGCCTGTGCCTTCTTCTTGGGCCAGCTGACCCTCTGGCTCTACCAGCGCACCCTGCTGGCCATTCTGGACCTGGCCTGCGGTCTCTTCCTGTGCATGTCTGCCCTGGGCGCTCCCAATCAGATGTTGGGCCTGCTGTGGGCAGCGGTTCCCTGCCTGCTGGTGAGTGTCGCCGTCCTGCCCTCTCGGCGGCGTCAACGCACCACCCTCTTTGAGAAAGAGGCACGGAACCTTCTTGCCAAGTACCAGGACTTCAAGCCCCACACCATCCAAGCGGTGTTTGACCACCAGGGCCTCACCGTGTCTCAGCCAGAGGGCAACCCCAGCGTATACCCCTATTCCACTGTGTCCTTCTTTGTGGAGACCCCCGATCTGCTTCTCCCCTTTTTCCAGGATACGGTGCTTCTCCTGCCCAAGTACGATCTGACCACTGGGACCATGGACCAGCTGCGCACCCTGCTGGCCCAACAGGCCCCCTATGAAATTCTGGAATAATCCCTGGATTTTTGGTTCTCTCCCTAGAGCAATTGGAGCAAGGACACGCAGAGCCATCCATGGACTATGCATATTACTTTTCCGTGGTCTTCTCATAATACTATCATATACGTTTTCAAGCCACCTGCCCTTCTCTCTGGGGCAGGTGGCTCATTCTATTTTTCTATCTACTCTCTCCCCTGATACTCGCTTTTCACGATTTCAAACATCTCCTCTGGGGTCTCCTGGCATCCCCCTTCCAGCCACAGCTTGATGATACTGGTCAGACCGCTTTTGAAAAACTCCATGTGATAGCGAATAAAGCGGTTTTGGAAATGTCTTTTTGCCAGCTCCATATCATAGGCAATGATTTTATAGTTGTTGTCATACCCCAGTTTAAAATAGGTACGGTAGAAAATCTGGTTGGCCTGAATGTGGCGGAACAGTTTGAGATAGTCGTTGCTGTTGACGCCTGAGGTAATCTCCTCTTGATATAACTCGGCCAAGTTGGTCTCCAGTTTGTCCCGGATGGAGTCCGCCAGAGCGTAGATATCCGCAAAGTTGGCATAGAAGGTAGTGCGGTTCACCTCCGCCCGCTTGCACAGCTCAGAGACGGTGATCTGACCCAGTTCCTTGGTCTGTAACAGGTCCAGGAACACCTTCTCCATGCGTTCCACCGACTCCCGCCTGCGCTTATTGTTGGGTGTATTCATATGCCCTCCTTTATCTCAACACTTGTTGTGACATTGATGATTGTTTTCTCCTCTGGCGGAAATTATACTACACTTAGACCAAGGCAACAACTGTTGTGTTAATGAATTTTGGAGGTGTAAATCATGAAGAAAAGTACGTTTGTGGCCATGCTGCTGGGAACCATAAGCGGCGTACTCTTTGCCCTTGGCATGTGCATGGCGCTCATTCCCGACTGGTATTCCTTTGGCCCCGGTGTGGCGCTGGGTTGTGCCGGCATCGTGCTTGGACTGGTCACCGTGGCGGTATGGCGGCACATGGAGCACAAGCAGCCCATCCAGATTTCCCGAAAAGCGGTGGCATCCGTGGTCGTGGGCATTGTGGGGGCCTTGACCCTGGGGGTGGGCATGTGCTTTACCATGGTATGGAATCAGCTGGTTCTGGGGATTGGCATCGGCCTTGTGGGGATTGTGGTACTGCTCTGCTTGGTCCCCCTGACCAAGGGCATCCGGGCTTGAGACCCCTACGTCATCGTTTCTATACGGCCCCCTTTTTTCGTTCCGCCGTGCTCCCTCTGGTGGGAAACTGCCTGTATGCCCTGTACCACGGTCTCTTGGGCTTTGTCTATGCCTCCCTGTGGTATCGGTCAATGTGTATCTTCTACAGCATCTTGGCTGTGGCTCGGTTCTGTGCTCTGTTAACCGGACGGGCAAGTGCAAGAAGAAATTGCATCGTATCCTGGCGATTTGTGATGGTGGTATGCGGTATTCTGCTCCTTGTACTCAGTGGCAGCCTGACCTGGATCATAGAGATCAGCCTCTCTCGGCACATTGCCACCGCCTATGACACGGTGACGATGATCACCATAGCCACCTATACCTTCTATAAAATTACGGTGGCCGCGGTCCAAAGAGTTCGGCATTGGGACACCTCTCCCCTGTCGGTGGTCATCCGCAACATCCGATATGCGGAGGTGGCGGCTTCGGTATTGACGTTGCAGCGGTCCATGTTGGCCTCTGTGAAGTTCCATTAGAGAACACAAAGCAAATACCCTCATATCCGAAGATGCAAGGGTATGCTTAACGGTCATGGGTTTAGGTATTTCTTCATCTCTGCCTTTATCTTTTCTCTGGCGGCAGTTACAGCACGACCTACGGATTGTTGGCTGCAATGCTCGATTCTCCCTATCTCCTTATAAGTCATCTCATACTCATAGTGGAGCAGGAAACGCCGCCTTTGCATTTCTGGCAGGTTGCTGATAATTCTCTGGAGCAGTTCTGCCCGTTCTTCCTCAAGAATAATCTCCTCAATACTTTTGGGCTGTCTTACTGCCCGCCAGTTCAAGGTTTCCTCCATAATCTCCGAAAACTCTCTGTGACGGTAATCCCAACCTTCTAATTTCCGTTCATCAAGTTCCAGTCTCCGAAACGCCATGTAAAAGTCATAGGAGACGCACAGTTTTTGGATTTTTCCCTGCCCGTCACGAAAACTGATATGATAGCTTGTTCCTGCCTCTGTCACTACCTCCCGAAGCCAGTATGACCGTTTAGGTATCGCCATTGCCTTTTCCTCCTGCTAAAAAATGGGTGAGAGGGGTTGTCCTCTCACCCAGTAGCCCGTAGGAAACAGCAGGGCTTTAGATACTACAAGAGTTTTCTCAGCTTTTTCCGCAGATGGTCTAACCTCGCATAGACAGCACCCGCCGATAAATCAACCATCGGCGCAATCTCCTTTAGGGAATATCCCTGCATTTTCAGCAGGACAATTTGCAGGGTACGCTTGTCCACCGTAAGCAATGCACGGTACAGTTTTTCGTCCTCGATTTCATTCAGCATATCCCAGACTGTGTTGACCTCCATAGGCGGCTCCTGCATGGCAGTTTCTGCTATGTATTCCCCAACATCATTCAGGCGTGTGTAAAACCGTCTGTCGGAATTAAATTCTTCCCTATCAAAAGTGCGGATTTCCTCAATCGTTTCTTCATCAATGCCGCACTCCCGTAAAATCTTTTCTTCTTTCTCTTTCCAGAGCCGCCATCTGCGCTCTGCCTTTCCGTGGTTGTATGCCACTGTTCTTTACCTCCAATCTGAATTTTTTGAAAATCCAGATTGGCAGGCGGGGAACGACACCCAACACCTAAAACAGGCTTGTCCTGTGTCCTGACAAAAAACGACAAAAGAAAAACCGCAAAGGCTGTCAGACCATTGCGGCTATCAGAAGTAAAAGCTCTTTTATGTAGATATTTGTCCTCTGCTTTTAGCGCATAAAAGAGCCATATCAGAACAAGGATTTTTTAACAGATTATCCTCGTTTCTGTCTGGCAATATGTAGAACGCCGCACGGATCAGCGGCAGAATAGAAAGTGAAAAAAGACGCAAAAAATCCCTTCAAACTCAAAACGGGTTTAGAGGGAGCGTTAGGGCATAACAATACAGTCCGTCAAAACTCCGTTTTTTTATATGGCGGACTGATTAGCACTATCCGAAAAAGAAAGAGCCGATGATCCGTGAGGTAACTCACAAGTTCATCGGCTCTGCGTCTGTGCGTCTGGCTCTTTGATAATTATCATTTTTTGATTCTGTATATCAATTAGTGTTTCTTGTTTGCATTTTGGGCAATACAACGGAAAATTTTTTAATATCGTGTCAAAGCATATTTGTATTCGGGTTTTATTACCACAAACAGGGCATAAAAGCCACTTCCTATCGTTCGTAACATCACCGCCTTTGATTTATTGATTAGTTGTGGACGATTTTTTCTTACAAATTGTGCTTGCTAAAATTTCCACAATTACTATTGTTCCGAGTATGCCCCACGGGATTATCCATGAAAGATTAGCGGGCATTTCAAAACGATAAAATGTCGCTATTCCAAGCATTATAGCTAATACCCCCATACCACTGCCCACAACTCTGCATAATCTTTTCTTATCATATCTTTGCTTTTTCTCTTTACTCGATGTATTGTAACCAGCGATTAAACAACTGCCTTTTCCAGCAAGTAAAAGTAGAGAAAATACAGCAAGCATAATAACAACAGCCCAGCATAACAATATTGGTGCATTCATTTTCATAACCTCCTATTCATCGTTCTCATGCTTGGCGTTATACTGTTTTTTTAGCTTATACACAACAAAAACAGATATAAACATTAACCCATAAATAATTCCCAAAGCGGTTTCTGTAATTTTACCATCGACAACTATACCAGACTTTCCAACTATCAAATCGTAAATACAATCTATGAGAGCCACAAAACCAAACAATCCCAAAAAATATATTAAATGTTTCTGCTTATTTTCTGTTAACGGATATATGTCATATAAAATAAATTCGATACTGCATAGAACAATGGTAAATAGAATAATTGTTAATTCAGCCCATTTCCCCGATGCCCATTCTATTCCTTGCGAATATAATAGTGTATTAAGTAGTAGTAAGCCTATAAGGCAAAACATACCATGTTTAAATATATTTCCTCTTTTTAATAATTGAAGTTCATCTAATTTCTTTATTTTTCTCACAATCTATTCCTCCCAAAATAACTCGTCTAATGTTTTCCCTAACACCTTACATATCTCTATACAGAGTTTTACAGACGGATAGTAGTCACCTTTTTCAATAGCATTCATAGTTTGACGGCTAACACCAATAGCCTCAGCTAAATCTTTTTGAGTCATATCCCGTGCAGCCCGTGCAGCCTTAAGTTTCAAATTTTTAGCCATAATACTTATCCTACTTTCATAAGTGCATATCCCACTCCTCATTCTACTTCACAATTAAGGTTAGCATAAATCGCCCTGAAAAGTCAAGTAACTTTGACTTTTATTCAAAATATATTTACATTCAATCTCGCTTATCTCAATGAAAAAATAATTTCCCTCTCCACAATCTCCCTTGCACACGCCCGTATGTTATTCATTCTCTGCACCCATTCTAAGGCGTTTTCCGCCTTTAGCTGCTCTGTGATACCCTGCGCCCGTTCCATCTGCTCCGTGAGCCTTTCCATGCGCTCCTGCGCCTGTCTGTCGATGTCGGCAAGGTAAGCGTTCAGCCTGCCGCTTGTGAGCAGGGTTATGTTCTCTAACAGAAGTTCACATCCTTCAGCACACCGGAACACACACCTTCCCAGTGGATGAATGCCCTGACCGGTGCTGCCGTATGTGCCTTCATTCTATCTCTAGGCATTTATCTAATCTGGAAATCGAGAAAGGAAGTTAAACCATGGCAAAATCCAAACTTGTAAACGCAAATGAAAAAATCGCAGAAAAAGTCACCGCCACCTTTGGCGCCATTCAAGACCGCGTGGTAGGTGGCTACACCAAAATGGAAGACGCCTTTGTGGACCGCTATCTCACCCGGGACGGGGAGAGCGTGGAGGAGGCAAAGGCACGGCTGAAACGGGAGCCGGAGGAGTCGAAGCGGTAAGTTGCCCCGCCCCCCTCTCCATTCCGCCTTCAAATTTAGGATGAAACCAGGGCCCTGATGTGGTACAATACCTGTATCCTGCAACAGAAGGGAAATCATTGAAATGACAAAGATCTTGTTTGTATGTCACGGCAACATCTGTCGAAGCCCCATGGCGGAATTCGTTATGAAACATCTGGTCAAAGAGGCCGGGGTGGCGGACCAGTTCTCCATTGCCTCCGCTGCCACCAGCACCGAAGAGATCGGCAACCCCGTCTATCCCCCTGCCGCCCGCACCCTGGCCGCCCACGGTGTCCCCTGCTCCGGCCACGCCGCCCGCCAATTGCGCAAAGCGGACTACGAGACCTACGACCTGCTCATTGGCATGGATGACGCCAACATCCGCAACATGCAGCGCATGTGTGGCGGCGATCCCCAGGGGAAAATCCACCAGCTTCTGGACTACACAGACCGTCCGGGAGAGGTGGCAGACCCCTGGTACACCGGCAACTTCGAGGCCACTTGGCGGGATGTGTGGGAGGGCTGCAACGGCCTTCTGGCACAGCTGCGCCAGCACTAATATCACCTAGGCAACATAAAACCGGCTGCGGAGAGTTCTCCGCAGCCGGTTAATTTCATCTTATGGGAGTTGGTTTAGCCCTCGTCCTCAATGAGGCCGTATCCGCCGTCGTTGCGCTGATACACCACGGAGAAGGCACCCGTGTCGTCATTCTTGAAGGCGAAGAAGGTGTGGCCCAGCAGATCCATCTGCAAGATGGCCTCGTCCACCGTCATGGGCTTGATGGGGAACTTCTTGGTGCGAACCACCTCGAACTTGCTCTCCTCCACCACGTCGGGTACAAAGGTGGACTGCTCCTCCTGGGGAATCACACGGGTGAAGGCGTCCTGACGCAGACGCTTCTCCAGACGGGTCTTATGCTTGCGCAGCTGACGCTCCATGGACGTGACGGCGGCATCCACCGATGCGAACATATCGGAGGTGCTCTCCGCCACACGCAGAATCGTGGCCCCGGAGCGGATGGTCAGCTCTACCTTGTTCCGGTCCTTCTCCACCGAGAAGACCAGATTGGCCTCGCTGTCCGTCTTGAAGTAACGCTCCAGCTTTCCCACCTTTTTCTCTGCATAGTTGTGCAGAGCCTTAGGCAGATGGACCTTCTTTTCCGTAAAGGTAAACTTCATGTGCTTCAGCTCCTTTCGCCCCCCACCAGGAGGGCGTATCATTGGGAGGTTCTCTCCTTGTTAAAGAGTATAACACATTTCCTTTGCGGACGCTATACCTTTATGAAAATTTCACAATTTCTTTTTCTCGTTACAGTGTGCCACAGGCATGGCGGGTGACATGACAGCCCAGGTTCACCACACAGGGCAACCCGGCAATGTGGGTGCCAAAGGGCTCGATGGCCACCGTGAGGGCGGTGGTGGAACCGCCCATACCCTGGGGCCCAATGCCCAGACGGTTGATGCGCTCCAGAAGACGCTGCTCCATCTCCCGATAGAAGGGGTCGGCATTCCACTCCCCCGCCGGGCGCAGCAGTGCCCGCTTGGCCAGAATAGCGGCCTTCTCCGAGGTGCCACCCAAGCCCACGCCCACCACCACAGGGGGACAGGGGTTGGACCCGGCCTGAGACACCGCCTCCGCAATGAAGTCCTCCACCTGCTCCTGGGTCACAGAAGGGTTAAACATCTTCATCTTCGTCATATTCTCGCTGCCAAAGCCCTTGGGCGCCACGGTGATCTCCACCTGGTCCCCGGGCACCATCTGCAAATGGAGGATAGCAGGGGTGTTGTTCTGGGTATTTACCCGGCGCAGGGGGTCTCCCACCACAGACAGGCGAAGGTGGCCTTGGACGTAGCCCTCCGCTACACCCTGGTTCACTGCCTCCTCCAGGCTGCCGCCTGTGAGGTGGCAGTCCTGGCCCCAGTTGACAAACACCACGGCCATGCCGGTGTCCTGGCAGATGGGCAGCCCCTTCTCCTGGGCGAACTCGTAGTTCTCCCGCAGGTCGCCCAGAATAGCCTGTCCCACGGGAGAGGCCTCCGCCTTGCACGCCTCACAGATGGCATTGCGCAAATCCTGGGGCAAAATGGTATTGGCCTGAATGCACAGCTCCCGCACCAACTGGGAGACCTGCTGGCTTGTAATTTCTTTCATCATCTCTCCACCTCTCGTCCGTCAATGAATACATGGGTTACATGGCTGCGCCAGTCCAGGGGAGGACCGTCCAGCACCACCAAATCCGCATCCTTGCCCTGGGTGATGGACCCCATGCGGTGGTCCACCCCGGCAATACAGGCAGCGTTGATGGTGATGGCCGCCAAAGCGTCCTCCTCTTCCATCCCGTGTCGGGCTGCCATAGCCGCACACAGCAGCAGCTGGGGCGCTGTGGTCTCTGGGTGGTCGGTGCAAATGGCCACCCGCACACCGGCACGGGTCAGCAGCGCCGCGTTCTCCAAGGTCATCTGGCGCAGCTCCCCCTTGGAGCGGTCGGTGAGGATGGGGCCGGTAATCACCGGCACCTCCTCCCGAGCCAGGTAGTCAGCAATCAAATACCCCTCGGTGCCGTGGACGATGGCATAGTCCAGCCCGAACTCCTTGGCAATGCGCACCGCCGTGGCGATGTCGTCGGCCCGGTGTACGTGGAAATGGGCAGGCACCTCCCCCGCCACCACCGGGCGCAGGGCGTCCAGACAGGGGTCGAAACTGGGCATCTCCTCCTGCGGGTCGGCCTGAGCCGTCGCCCACTTCAACTGATACTCGGATGCCCGGGCCAACAGCTCCCGAATCACTGCCGCCGTGCCCATACGGGTAGCTGGCCATCCGTCCCGCCCCTTGGGGTTTTCCCCCAGGGAGAATTTCATGGCCGCCGGGGCCTGCACCACCATCTCGTCCACAATGCGGCCCGCCGTCTTCATCAGCACCGCCTGGCCCGCAATGGGGTTGGTAGAACCGGGGTGCACCATCACGCAGGTCACCCCCGCCTCCCGGGCCTCCTTCACATAGGGGTCCATGGGGTTGACCCCGTCCAGCACCCGGATGTTGGGGGTACATACCTGGGAGGTCTCATTGAGGTCCTCCCCGTCGCACCCACATAGCCCCAAGTGGCAGTGGATGTCCATCAAGCCCGGCAAAACATGCCCTCCTCGGGCATCCACAGCGTTCTCCAGCTCGGCCCCATCGGGCAGCTGGTCCATACGCCCCACCTGCTGGATTTTTCCGTTCTCCACCCGGATATAGCCGCTGTCGATGGTCTTTCCCTCCATAGTGTGGATGACTCCGTTGAGAATCATCAAGGCGCATCCCTCCTCTCGACCGAATTCTTCCTCTGGGTTTGCTATACTCTCTTGTGCGGTATCACCGCAGCATGGGAACCCCCATGCAGTCATTCCATTCTCCCGCGCAACAAAACCTCTGGGCTTCCCCTCTCCGGGGAAGCCACTTTTTATGCAAAAAAACAGGGCGGGCTTTGGCGCCCGCCCCTATGAGAGCATGGAATCAGCGGCGGCCTCGACGGCTGCTGCGCTTTTCATTCATATGCAGCTCAGACAGCTTGCTGTCCGAACTGGCCATAAACTGTTTGAGCTGATCCTCAAAGCTCACGGGCCCCTTGGGCTGAGGCGGTGCTGCCTGGAAGCTGCTCACGCCAGGTCGGCGGCTGGGACGGCGCTCCCCACCGTTCTCACTCCGATGCCCCGCAGGCCGGGCATTGGGACGGCGCTCCGGACGGGCCGGAGGAGGAAGCACTTGCTTCATCGACAGGTTGATACGATTGTTTTCGTCAATGCCGATGACCTTCACCGTTACCGCCTGGCCCTCATTGAGATGCTCGTGAATGTCGTTGACATAGGTGTAAGCAATCTCAGAAATGTGGACGAGGCCGGAACGATTCTCCGGCAGCGAAACAAATGCGCCAAACTTGGTGATCCCAGTCACCTTTCCTTCCAGAATGGATCCAACTTCAAACCCCATAAACTTTTCTTTTCCCTCTCCCTGTGATTTCAGGACGCGGGTTTGCGCCCCGTTTTTATTTGGACGTATCCACAAAGCAGATCTCGCCCGGCTCCATCAGCCCCAACATGGCTCTGGCAATGTCCGCCAAGTAATTGGGGTCACTGCTGTGCTGAATGTCGTCGGTGAGCGCGGCGTTTTCCTCTTTCTGCTGCTGTACCTGCTGGGCCAGCTCGTCTCTTTTGTCCTGAGCTGCCATCAGCTGGCTTCTCATGGACAGCAGTCCGATGGCGCCAGCGACCAGGAGCACCAGCACCAACAGTTTTGTACCAATGCCTGCTCGTTTGACTTTCACTATGGTCGGCCTCCTTTTCTGCCTGTGCATCAACGTCATATACGATGTTTATTTTATACCATTTCAACCATTTTTGAAAGTCCTTTTTTTGATTTTTCAAAACTTTTTTTGTTTTCCCAGCCGCACACACGGCAGGTGTCAAAAAAAATCGAACAATCCCGTGAATCCACCGAAAACTTCGAACAAAAATGGGGAGCAAAATGCGGCTGGCCGTGGTCAGGTACACCACGCCGCCCAGCAAAAATGCCCCGCCATGGTAGATGCGCACCACCCCGTTGCCCAAAACCAGGGCGTGGACAAACACCGCCACCGCCGTCCCAATCCAGAATGTGACATCCAACAGAAACCACAGCCAGCGCCACGGACAGCTCCGGCGTATCCCCCGCATGGCGTCATATAATACACCCAGGCCCAGGCCCAACAAGAAACCTTGTCCGAGCACCTGGGCCTGGGTCATGACATTGATCCCCATACCTTATCGAAGCAGCCGGGAGAAAAAGCCTCCTACATTTCGCTCTGCCCGCTCCTCATAGCTCAAGGCGTCGATCTTCCCTTCCACCTTCAGATCGCCGCCGTCCAGGGACAGCTTTTCAATGTGAAGCCCTTCTCCACTGACCACCAACATCCCCTGGGTGGTGGAGAGCACGATGTTGGTGTCGTCAAACCGCTCCACATCCTCCACCCCGGACACCGTCAGGCCTCTGCGGTCCTCCATCGTCACGTGATGGCGGGCCGCTGCCGCTACCTCATATCCCATGCAACCACTCCTCTTTCCTTGGATGGTTCATGTATATGGGGTTTGTCCCGGGATTATGCCTCTCCAGACTCCTGAGGATCTTCCACTTCTTGCAGCTCCTTCCCCGGCAGACGCTGGCGCAGGTCGTACTTCAAAATGGTGTACACCACCGCCGTGAGGGGGACACTGATGACCAGGCCGATAAAGCCCAGCAGGCTGCTGCCCACCGTCACCGCGGCCAGCACCCAGATGCCGGGCAGGCCAAGAGAGGTACCCACCACCCGGGGATAGATGAGGTTTCCCTCCAACTGCTGGAGCACCGCCAGGAACACCAAAAACCAGAACGCCTTGATGGGGCTGATCATGGCCAGCAGCAGTGCTGCCAGTACAGCTCCGATGTAGGCGCCTGCCACCGGAATCAGCGCAGAGACGCCGATGATCACCGAAATCAGGGGGGCGTAGTCAAAGCGGAACACCACCATCCCGATAAAACACAAGCTGCCCAAAATACAAGCCTCAATGAGCTGACCGGAGACGTATTTGGTGAAGGTATCTGCCGTCAGACGCACCACGGCCAGCACACGCTTGGCAATGGATTCGGGCAGGTACACCACCACCAGGCGGCGGCACTGCGCGGTGAGCTTGGGGCCGCCGGAGAGCATATACACGGAGAACACAAAGGAGATCACCGTGGTCACCACCGCCGACACCAGAGAGCTGGTGGCAGAAATCAGGTGCGGCACCGTGCCCGTCAGGGTATCCAGTACCTGGTTGAGGGCATCGCCCAGGATATCGTTGATCTTATCCGGTAGATTCAGCTTGGCCAGATTCTCCAGAGACAGCCGCTGGGTGATAAAATCAATCACTTCCTGCAAGTTTTCAGCATAGATGTTCATGTTGCCCACAAAGCGCTGGATGCTGCGGGTCAGCTCCGGCACCACCAGGGAGATGAGCACACCGATGACGGCAAACAGCATCACATAGGCGGTGACCACCGCCAAAGGCCGGGCCAGCTTCTCTCCCCGCTTGCCCAGCCCCTTGGCATAGAGGCGGGCAAAGAAATTACAGGGGCGGCTGAGGATAAAGGCGATGGCAAAGCCGATGAAAATGGGACGGAAGGCCAGCAGCACACCGGAACACCAGTCCAGCACCACGTCGATCTTCACAATCACCACCACCAACGCCACCGCATAGGTGATGAGCAACAACAATTTTCGAAACACTCCGTTGTCCAACGTCAGCACTCCTTTGCTTTCATTGTTCTCTCACAGTGTACCATTATACCTCTCTTGCGTCAATGAATACCAGAAGATGCTAATCTTGCCGTCAGAACGAGTTGTGCACGTCGTCGCCTCGGGCCTGTTCCAGATTCATCAGCTTCTTGCGGGCTGCCGAGTGGGTGAGCATGGCGGCCAACAGCTCGTTGTCCTGGGTCTCAATGGCCCGGCGATAGGCGGCCAGGCGGCCCTCCAGCCGTTTCACCGTCCGGCTCAGAGCCTCCCGATTCAGAGAAAACAGCTGGGTCCACAGCGCCACATCCAGAGCTGCCACGCGGGTGCAGTCACGGAAGGAGCCGCCCTCAAAGCCCCGGCAGGAGAACAGCTCCTCATCGTCGCACACCGACAGGGCTATGATATGCATCAGCTGGCTGGTGTAGGCAATCATCTCGTCATGGCGCTCCGGGGTGGTACGTATCACATCCCGGAACTGACAGAACCGGGCCATGCGCTCCACTAAGTCCACGTGCTCCTGACTCACCCCTTCCGGGGGTGTCATGATAAAGTGAGTGTTCCGGAACAGCCCCGCTTCGGCGTTGTCAATGCCGGAGACCTCCTTACCAGCCATGGGGTGGCAGCCGATGAAGTCCACGTTGTCGGGCAGACACTGGGCTCCGTCCATAATGGCCCGCTTGATGCCGCACACGTCCACAATGACACTGCCCGGTTTAAAGTGGCTGCGGTGCTCCTCCAAAAAAGACACAATGCCCTGGGGGTCCTGGGCCAGAATCACCACGTCCGCCCCGGGAAGTTCTTCCGCTGCGTCATAGGTCACCCGGTCCGCTGCGTGCCGCTCCACCGCCTTCTGATAGGTGGAGGCAGAGCGCACCACGCCCACCACCTCATAGTCCTCAAATCCCTGTAAGGCCATGGCCATGGACCCGCCAATCAGGCCCAATCCCACCACCACAATTCGTTTCTCTGCCATCGGTATTCCTTCCCTTCTGATGCGTCTTCCCCATGATGGGACCATGGGTGTTTTCTTTCTTTGCAGTTTAGCACTTTCAAGCGTCAAAGTCAATGGACAATCTCACTTGCACCTCGCCGTTTCCTATGCTACTATATTTGTACCCGATTTTCATAGAAAAAGGAGCGTCTTTCATGGCTTTTCACATCACCACATCCGAATTTTCTCAGACCATCCAACAGGCTCTGGACACCCTGCACCCCAACTGTGATCCTGAAAAGCCCAATTTGCACCTGTGTCCCCGTCTCGTCTCCTGCGACGGCCCCTCCCTCTCCGTGGAGTTGGAGTACGACACCAAGGCCTGGACTTCCAATCCCATGGGCATTGTGCACGGCGGCGTGCTGGCCCTCATGCTGGACAATGCCATGGGCCTGACCTGCTACTGCATCTACGGCCACTTCACCCCCACCATCTCCATGAATCTCACCTATTCCCGGCCCGTGGCCCTCAACGAGACGGTTCGGCTCCGGGTCACTACCCTCTTGGCCGGCAGTACCACCGCCCAGCTCCAGGCCCAAATCTATCTTCCCGGCCAAGAGGAGCGGGTTCTGGTCTCTGCCACTGGCGTGTACTGCTCCCGGACTCGCTCATAACGTCCCATGCTGGTTATTGACTTCTCTGCACTGTGGTGGTAACGTATTTTAGGAAATTATGACGATTTGTTTCAGGAGCTCTTCATATGGACAGAGAACATACACAGGGAACGTCATCCCCAAAATCAGAGGCAACCAAACAGCTTCTCTCTGAAATCTCCTATCAGTTATTTAAGGAACAGGGCTTCGAGCAAGTGGGCGTGCGGGACATTGCCGCCAAGGCCGGAATGACCACCGGAGCCTTTTACTATTACTTTAAAAGCAAAGCCGATATTCTCAATCACCACGCCAAAATGCGGGCCCGATGGCTGTTCCATCAGGTCCCGGGTATGCTGGAGGGGCTCTCTCCCCTGGAAAAGATCCGACAGTTTTTAGGCAGCTATCTGTGCGAGGTCTTTTTGGATGAGGGCTGGGAGCTGTGCGAGAGCCGCATGTTTGCCCGATACTATGACAAGTGGGAGAGCTCGGGGCTGGCCTCCACCATCCGCCTATACTGCGAAGAGGCCAAAGAGCAGGGGCTCTTAATCCCCGACTGTGACGTGGACCAGATGGCTAGCGACCTGGTACTGGCGTGCCGGGGCGTGGAGTACGACTGGTGTCTGCGCCACGGCGGCTATGACATCCATCAGCGGATGTTCCGTCTGGTGGACATGGTACTCAGCCACTACACAAAAGCTTAACCAAAATAGACAGCACCCTGTATCCTGGAGCAATCTGGATACGGGGTGCTGTTTCATATTATCGTCTTTTTTCTGTGCGGATGCGCTCCACGTCATAGGTACGCACAAACCCCAATACGTCTGCCCCGGTCTCCACACAGCGGAAGAAGATCTCTCCGCAAGCTCTGCTGTCGCTTCCGGCATGGTGGTGGTCCAGCTCCAGGCCAAAGTAATCGCACAGGGTATTGAGCTTGTGGTTGGGGGACTGGGGAATGAGCCGACGGCTCATCTGACAGGTGCAGGCGTAGGGCACCCGCTTATGCCAGGTCAGGCCATAGTCCCGCAGGCACTTGGCCAACACCGACATGTCAAAGGGCGCATTGTGGGCCACCAACATTCCCTGTTCCAAAATGGGGCGAATGGTCTCCCACAGCTGGGGAAAGGTGGGCTCATGGGCCACCATCTCCGGGGTAATCCCGGTGAGCTCCACGTTGAAGGGCTCAAACTCTTCCTCCGGATTGACCAGGGAATAGAACTCCTCCACCACCTGCCCCCGCTCCATCACGGTGATACCAACGGCACTCATACGGTCGTTGAGGGAGTTGGGGGTCTCTACATCAAAGGCAACAACTCTCTGGGACATCTCTCACAGGCCTCTCTTTATGTTTTTTCACTGCCGGCCATTCTACCACAGATTTTCCGTCCCGTCTACCTCACAGCTGTTCCTGCCACTGGGCTTCCCGGAATCCCACCAGCACAAATTTCTCTCCTATCACCAGGGGACGCTTGACCAGCATGCCGTCGCTGGCCAGCAGCTGATACTGCTCCTCCTCAGACATGGTGGGCAGGCGGTCTTTCAGCCCCAGGGCCTTGTAGGCCAGACCGGAGGTGTTGAAAAACTTCTTCAAAGGCAGGCCGCTCTTCTCATGCCACGCCTTCAACTCCTGCGCTGTGGGATTCTCCTCCTTGATGTTCCGGGCCTCATAGGTCACGCCCCGCTCATCCAGCCAGGCCTTGGCCTTCTTACAGGTGGTACAGGGGGGATATTGCAAAAATAAGACACTCATAGGTTACGCTCCTTTTTACTGGCTCTCCCGCCCCTGATACGGGGGACAGAGATACCGCTGTTTGTTTCGGGTGGCCTTTCCGTACTCAATGGCCTCCACGGGGCACTTGGAGATACAGGCCATGCAGTGGGTACACTGGGCGCCCCACACGGGCTTTCCATTCTCCAGATGGATGTTGTTGAGGGGACACACATGTTGACACTTGCCGCAAGAGATACAGGTGTCCTTGGCATAAAACTTCTTGGCCTTGGCATAGAAGCGGTAAAACGCCTGATTGACCACGCCAGATTTCAGGCCGTCCCACTTCCCAGTGGAAATAGGCGGGAAGGACTTGCCCTCCTCCATCCACTGTTCCCCCTGCTGCAATGTGGCCACCGCCTTTTGCCGCATGGTCTCAGCCTGGGCAGGGTCGGGGGGCGTAAACATCACCAGATAGTTATCCGGCATCACCACCGGCAAGGTCCCCCGATACGTCAGAGCCTTTCGCTGGCACAGTTCCTGGAGTTTGGGCTCTGCATTCCCCACCTCTCCACCGCAGGTCATGACGAAGTAGGCGTCCCGACTGCCGCTGAAATGGCCGCGGATGATAAAATCTTCCACAATTCTGGGAATCTGCCAGCAGTAGGTGGGCATGACAAACACCCAGGGCTTCTCTGATTGCAGCTCGGCTGCCACGCCGTGGCGAATATAGTAGAAGGTGTCCAGCAGGTCATCCTTTCGGTGGTCCGCCAGCCACTCCGCACAAAATTGGCTGTTTCCTGTGGCCGAAAAATAAACAAGCATATTCTTTCCTCCAAGGGATCCTTCCCTCTCTCCTTACGCACACAGTAACCGAATTTGGCCCCGGTGTCAATGTTCCAAAGAGAAAAAACTACACATAAACTTCCTGTGAAACCGTGTGAAATCTGTGCGTATCGGGAGGAATATTTCCGTTTCGTTCAGAGTTCGGCCTGTATATGGGTTTGCAGCACCCCTGCCACCGCCGCCAAAGTGTCATCGGGCAGCATTCCATACTCCCCATACTGGGCAGCGGCAGCGTCTCCCGCCGCCCCGTGGAGGTACACCGCCCAGGCCACCAGCTCCCCGGGACAGAAAACACATCCCGTCAGCTGTTTTTGACCCAGCAGTGAGGCAATCATCCCCGCCAGAATGTCCCCGCTGCCCCCCTTGGCCATGCCGGGATTTCCGGTGGTGTTGCGCCACACCCTGCCCTGAGGGTCCACGGTGAGGGTCTCGTGGCCCTTGAGCACCACCACGCAGCCCGTGTCCTGAGCCAGCTCAGCCGCCTGCTCCACCCGGTCGTTAAGCGGCAGCGAACATCCAGCTAAGCGGGCAAACTCTCCATCGTGGGGTGTGAGGACGGTGAGCCCCGTTCGAGCCCTGAGCCGTTGGGTCTGTCCTTCCAGGGCATTGAGGCCGTCCGCATCCAGCACCAGCGGCCCCTCCACCTCTTTGATCAGGCGGAACACAAGCTGCTGGGCCCGTGGGCTGCGCCCCATCCCTGGGCCCGCCAGCACCACATCACAGCTACGGGCTCGCTCCACCAGTTGCTCCGTATCGTCGGGCAGCGGGAAGGGCATGGCGCTGGAGCACCGGGTGGCTACCATGGGATACACATCTCTGGGCACACCCAGATACACCAGACCTGCTCCACTGCGCAGTGCTCCCTGGGCGGCAAACACCGGAGCCCCGGTATACCCTTCACTGCCCGCCACAATCAGAAGCTTTCCGTAGTCCCCCTTGTGGCTGTCCCGCTCCCGCCGGGGCAGCCGGACCATCTCATTTGTCACCAATCGTTCTTCTCTCACGGCTTCTCTCCCCCTTCCATGAGCTTGCCCACGATATAGGAATAGTTCTCCCGTCGGTGCGGGAGAAGGCAGGCGCTGCAATCCTTTATACCTCCGGGGGTATAGGTGAAGTTTCCTCCGCACTTCTCCCCCATGAGATACAGGGGGCAGTAGCAGAACAGGCAGTTAAAATTCTCCGGGTTTTGGGTGGGATGACAGGGAAAGAACTCACAGCTGGTATGTGAGAAAAACTCATAGTTATGCAAAGGCTTATTATTACTCATTGTAGTCCCCCAAACATCTCGCCCACCAGCTGCATCTGCTCCTGGGTAGGCTCCCAGCCGAAGGCGATCTCCACCACACAGTCCTGGTAGCACAGCAGATAGGTCCGCAGGCGTACCCCATCCGTCTTTCTATATGCTTCCTGGGCCAGCCAAGGAGCGGCGTCTACCTGCTCATGGTCTGCCCACAGCATCTCATCCCGGCACAGGTCGTACAAAATGGGGAGTTTCACCAAGGTCACCGTATACATCACGGTGTCCATGTCCTCTTCCGGCCCGGTCTCTTCCTCCGTAATCTGCCAGCCCTGATACTGCCCTAGGACCAGAGATTCCTCCCCGTCCCGGCTGACCCAAAACTCCTGGTCCCCCACATCTCCCCGCAGCTGCTCCACCGTCAGGGGCAGCCCATCGGGGAATTGGCTCCACCAGCCGTCTGCCGCCATGGGGGACAACCAATCCAGGCGCATATAGCCAAAGGTTATGACACTGGTATAGGCCATAATAAGGAAGAAGTACAACGCCGATGTCACCAGCTCATTGGTACCCCAGGATGCCTTTCGTCTTCTCAACACATCCCGCATCCACAGCACCAAATTCCACCCGATTCCAAACGATAGCGCCGTAACGAGGAAAAACAGACGGGCATTGGCCCATGGTTTCAACACCAAGGTAGCCACAATTCCAGTAAGCCACAAGACGACATACGCCACTAGGACCCAACGGACGACCTTGCCCCACGGCCCAGTATCCAGCCACTCCCCCTGGGCCGCCAGCTTCTTGGCCTTCCGGTGCCACAGTTCATATGGGACCAATTCCGCTCCGATGGCCACAAAGAGCAAAAGGTCCTCCAGGACCCACTCCGCCCGAGTGGAGAGAACCCACAAAGGCAGCTCCAAAAAACTCCAAAGGTTGAGCAGCAGTATCGCCAGCGTCAGGCCAAAACAGACACGGTAGACCCTCAACGCCCCCTGTTTCAAGGCCCGGTGCATCCCCTCCACATAGGCCACCGGATCGGTCTCCATGGGCAGAGGGTGCGCCGACCAGTTATAAAACACCTGCATGGTGGGGGTCTCCACCGTCAGCTTCCACCCCGTGTGCTCCCCCAGCTCTGCCAGGTCCTCCACCTGTTGGCTGGGCTGGGGCTCATACGCATCCTGATCGAGATAGGTAACCCACACATGCGCGGTGCGGGGTTCCACTCGCCGGAACGTCCACCAAATGCCAAAGACATTCTCCAGCACCCAGCCCTCCCGGGCTTGTTTCTCCAAATAGCGAATGGTCGCACCGGAATCGAAAAACGCCAATCGCTTCCAGGTTCGTTTCCGTGTTTTCATGAGCGCTCCTCCTCTCCCATGATCTGTCGGTAGTCCCGGGCCTGGGCACAGATGCGGGCATATTCCTGGTCCAACATCTCCTGCCCCTTGGGGGTGATGAGATAGCTGCGCCGCCGCCCCTCCACCCGGGTCTCCACAATGCATTCCGCCTCCAAAAACTGCTCCAACAGATTGTACAGCGTCCCCGACCCCACATGCACCCTGCCCTGGGTCATGGCAGGCACCTGGTCCAAAATGTCGATGCCGCACCGCTCCTGGCGTAGGCAGAGCAGCACATAAAACATCTGCTCGGACAGGGTCTGAAACTTGGCCCGTGCCATCCTCTCACCTCCTTATCTCGAACATCGAGATTCCTCACCCTCATTGTATTCTCGATGTTCGAGATTGTCAAGAAGATTCTACTTGACAGGAAACCGTACTACTCATATAATACAGTTAGAAAGTGTACTACACCTATAATACACTTTGGAAGGAAGTGATACACCATGGTGCGCTTTGACGACCTGCGCCTCCGGGATGGGGCCCCCATCTACCTACAGATTATGGAGCATCTGAAGGCGGGCATTGCCGCCGGAACCGTGCAGGATGGGGACGAGCTGCCCTCCCGGCGCACCCTCTCCGCCCTGCTGGGGGTCAACCCCAACACCATTCAAAAGGCCTTTCGTCTGCTGGAGGAGGAGGGGCTCATCTCCTCCCGAACGGGAAGCAAGAGCTGTGTGTGTCTCTCCGATCAGCAGTCTCAGGCCATGCAGCAGCAACTGCCCAACACCCAGACCTTGGAGTATATTGAAAAAATGCGGGCCATGGGTCTCACCCGCAGCCAGACCATCGCCCTCATCGAGACCCTATGGAAGGAGGATGTCCCATGAGAAAAACTGGTTCCCTTCTCTATCTTACCGTCGCCGCCTCCTTTTGGCGGGTGCTGGTCATTCTGGCGGGAATGGCCGTGGTCCAGCTGGGGGTTGCTGTGGGGATACCCAAGGTCCTCCCGGAAAGCTACGGCGCACCTTATGTGTTTTCTCACCTCGCGTTCCGCCTCCCCGCCGCGGCGGCCTTGATTCTGGTGATGTACACCCTGATACGCTCCCATGGCAGTCGCCCTACTCAGACGGGTTACACCATGCTGCGCCTTCCCGTTTCCCCCACCCAGGTGTTTCTCAGCTATCTTGTGTACGCCGTGGCGGTCCTGCTGCTGTGCTGGTTTGCCCAACTGACGGTGGTGGTGGCAGCCACCCAACTGCTGGCCGCCCTGTACCCCGCTTTTGACTGGGGGGAACAGACGCTCTTCCTCACCAGTGTTCAGAGCGGGTATGTCCACGTCCTGCTCCCCCTGCTGGATGGGTGGAGTTGGGCCAGTACCACCATGATCTATGTGGGTCTCGGGTTCATCACTGCGGTGGGCATGGTGCGGAGCTGGCAGGGCAAGCTGCTGGTGTGGTCCTTCATCTTCCCCCTGGCCTTGTCCATCACGCCTCTGGAGCTGAGAAGTCATTCCTGGTCCACCGTGATGGCAGTGCTGCTCGTTGTGGGCTGCTGTGTGGAAGGAGGCCTTCTGGTTTTGAATCTGCGGAAAGGGGTGGGAGAATGAAATGGAAGCGCTATCTCCCTGTGGAGGCCAATGCCACCGTCCTTCGCCGGGGTTTTGTGGCTCTAACTGCATTCTCTCTGGTGTGCAGCCTGTCCTTTTTCAACGCTTACGCCCGCGCCCTTCCAGGCATCGAGCGCACCGCCGCCTCGTTCCCCGAGGTTCAAATGCCCCCCTTCTCTCTGCTGCTGGGGCCCAGCCTCTACGGCTTCTGGGTCTCTGCCCTAGCTATGGTGCCCCTGGCCGGGTACTTCTGGGCTCTGCACACCCGTCTGAGCCACAGTGTATACCTCATGCGGCGGCTCCCGGACCGCTGGGAGCTGGCCCGCCGCTGCCTCACCCTCCCTGTGTTGGCGGCGCTGTTCTTCCTGGGTCTATCCCTGGCGCTGTGGCTGCTGGACTTCGCCATCTATTGGACTGTTACCCCGGACCGTTTTCTCCCCTCCTCCCTCTGGGAGGCCCTGTGGAGCTAAGGAGGTTATCGTCATGCTGCAACTGAACCGTGTAAGTAAGACCTATCATCTGACCACCCATGCCCTGCACCAGGTCAACCTCTCCATCGCCCCCGGCGAAATCGTAGGGCTGTTGGGGGAGAACGGAGCGGGCAAGACCACCCTGCTCAAGTGTATTCTTGGCCTATTGTCCTATCAGGGCTCCATCACCCTGGACGGGGTACCCATCGGCCGGGACAACATCGCCCGTCTCAGCTTTGCCACCTGTGAGCACTCCTTTTTCCCCACTCTCACCCCCCAGGAGCACCGGGTCTTCTACCGGGAGCACTTCCCCACCTGGCGGGATCAGCGGTTTGAAGCCCTCATGGACTTCTTCCGCCTGCCGGGAAACCGTCCCCTGCGTGCCATGTCTGTGGGCCAGCAAAACCAGGTGGAGGTGATTTTGGCCCTGTGCCAAGGGGCGGACTACATTCTCATGGATGAACCCTTTGCCGGAAACGATGTATTCAACCGAGAGGACTTCTACAAAGTACTGCTGGGGATTCTGGAGCCCACCGAGACAGTCATTCTCTCCACTCACCTGCTCTCCGAGATCAACCACTTTGTCAGCCGGGCGGTGCTGCTGTGGGATGGTCAGATTGTGGGGGACGTCTCCACGGCCGACCTGGATGAACAGGGATTGTCCATTCTGGACTATGTGAAAGAGAAGTACCACTATCAACCGGATCGGGTGAGCAACGCTCTTTCCCAGCTCAGCGGAGAGGAGGATGGCCTATGCGGAAATCGTTAGCGGCTTTTGGCCTGGTATTTGCCCTGTTGGCCGGATTATTCGGCTACACGGTAGTGGAGACCTGGGATGCCCAGGATGCCGTGTCCTTCACCGTGGAGCAGCCGATAGGGGACCCTGCTGCTGCCCAGGGATTCCAGTTAAACATTCCGACCTTTCAAAATTATGATATGGCCTGGGACACCACGCTAACCTTGGGCTCTACCCCCACCTGGAGCACAGACTATCGCTATGACCCCGGAAATATCAGCTGGTATACCCCTCAGGAGAGTTCTCCTATGCTGTCCATTGCTGTGGGAGACACCTCCATGTTCTATATTTCCGGTGACGATTGGTCCACCAACGTCATCGGCCAAGCCTATCGTGAGATCATTGAAGACGTGTCCAGCCGAGCCCCTGCCAAGGGAAGCTACTCTGAAACCGTAGTACTGAGCGACTATCTGGATTATTATCCTGTGATTTTGTCTGATATCCCCCTGCCCGACTCTTACAGTTCCGGCTGGGAAACCTGGGATTTGACCCAAGCCCTCCGCATTCCTGTGGGCCAGGGAGATACCATACAAGTGGATTTGGAACTGGACCAGAATTTCGTCATCTCCTCTATTTACCTCTCCACGCCTCAGGCTCCCTCTCTATACAGCGAAGCAATCCTATCCAACGGCTATTATTATGTGCTTTTTAGTCCCGAACAACAGGATGGCACTCCGGTATCGGGTGCCTCTCCCTATGGGCTATACCGCATCCCCGCCTCTGGCGGCCAGGCTTTAGCTGCTCAAAACTGCACTCTGTGCTACCAAACCAGCGGCAAACCCCAACACCTGGCTTTGTCAGACGGCGGATACCACCTTCTCCTCATTGAAAACCTGGCGGAAAACAACTATCAATTTCTTCTTCTGGACACCCTCACCTATCAGCCGCTGCAGGAGATCCCCATCCAACTCCCAGATGAAAACCATACCTTTATCATCCAAGATTCGTATCTGGGGGCACTGTCCTTATCAGACGATTATCCCGCCCCGCTGGTTCAATCCCTGAACCTTTGGGCCAAAAATGACTTTGGCCTGTATGTACCCGTATTGGACTGCGACCTGACCCAGGCTCAATTTCCCCTCGGTGTATCGTTCCAAACCTACTACGATGGAGAGCGTCTGGTAATGGCCTCCTACCTTCAGACCTCTCCCTCTGGCTATATGGTCACTCCATCTGTGTCGATAGCAGTATGTAACTCGGACGGTCTGGCGTATTCTGCCCGCTTTATCCACAGCCAGAGCATCACAGGATTGATTCAGGTCCAGGACTATCGGCTCACCCTGACTCCGGTTTCCTGAAAAAATTTCCCCACACCGCTGTTTTTCTCCAGCAAGACGTGGTATAATAACAGCGGTACCAAAGGCACCCAATATACATGAATCGGAACAGGAGGTTTTCCCATGAACACTCGATTCCTGCGCTGCAAGCACTGCGGCAACATTGTCGGCATCATCCACGACGCTGGTGTCCCCATCTTTTGCTGTGGACAGCCCATGGAGGAGCTGACCCCCAACACCGTAGAGGCCAGCGGCGAGAAGCATGTCCCCGTAGCCAGTGTAGAAAACGGCGTTCTCACCGTCCAGGTGGGTTCTGTGGAGCATCCCATGACCCCTGAGCACTTCATCATGTGGGTCTATGTGAAAACCGAGCACGGCGGCCACCGCATCCAGCTCAAGCCCGGCGACGCCCCCCGCGCCGTGTTCCATCTGGGCGACGAGAAGCCTGTGGCTGTGTACGCCTACTGCAACCTCCACGGCCTGTGGATGACCGAACTGTAACAGATACTCTCCCCCCTTAGATAAAAGAAGCGTGGACTGGCAGTTTCCTGCTGGTCCACGCTTCTTTTTTATCATTGTCCCGTCATAATCCGCAAGATTTCCCGATCGGTCTCCCGCATACCCAGGCGTCCCAGGCGGGCCACCATGTTCAGGGTATTCTCCACTCCTTTTTTCACAATGCCGTCCCCATCGTAAAATTCATGTCCGGCCTTGTACATCTCGTAGCCCATCAGGCCCGCCTCCAGAGCCAGAGAGATTTTGGCCGCACAGGAGGCCTTGGCCCCATCGCACACCATGCCGGACACCACAGCCAAGGAATTGACCAGAGTGTGTGCCACCCCGTCCAGACCCATGCCGTCCAGGTAGGCAATGGCAGCGGCAGCGGCACAGGCCGCATTCACCGCCCCGCAAAAGGCGGACAGACGGCCCAAATTGGTCTTTTGGTGGACGGTGAGCAGATTGGACACCACCATGGCCCGGTACATCTGCTCCTCCCCAATGCCCTTTATGGCCGCATATTCCATCACAGGCAGGGAGGCCGTGAGCCCCTGGTTTCCACTGCCTGAGACAATGACCACCGGCAACTCGCAGCCGCTCATACGGGCGTCAGACCCGGCCGCCGCCCGGGCACGCAACCGAGCTTTCCAGTCGTTTCCCGCCTGGGCCATCAGCTCTTTTCCGATCATGGCCCCGTAACAGCCCTCCAGTCCCTCCTGGGAAATAGCCCAGTTCAGCTGGGCCTGCTGCTGGATGGGCTGGCGGATGTCCTCCAGGTCCACGCTGTCGGCAAAGTCCAAAATGCCCTCCACCGTGAGCAGCTGCTGCAAAGGGTTTTCCTGCATCCCCTGGGGGACCTCCCGCTCTTGCAGCACCTGGCCGTTGCGGCTGACGTGCACCAGGTTGGTGTGCTGGTCCACCATCCGCACTCGGGCCACATCCTCCCCGGCTCGGACCTCCACCAGGATGTCAAAGGGGTGGGTGGTGTCCAGCGGCACAATGGCCACCCGCTCCTGGGCCAGATATTCCTCCACCGCTTCCATATCCTGTTCCGTCACATGGGAAATGCACTCCAGCTGGGCCTGGGCCTGGGCGGCCACGGTTCCCACCGCTGCCGCCACCTCCAGGCCACGTCTGCCCCCGGTGTTGGGCACCACCACACTCTTGACATTTTTGATAATATTGCCGCTGACGTGAAGCGTCACCTGCTGGGGCAGCTGCCCCAGGGTCTGGCGAGCCACCGCACAGGCATAGGCCACCGCAATGGGCTCGGTACACCCCATGGCAGGCTTCAACTCCTCTCGGAGGATTTGCACATACGCTTGATATCTCTCATCGGTCCGTTGCATGGAGCTGTCTCTCCTTATCTGGTGTTTTTCTTCATTCTACCACAGGTCCCGCTCCACAGGAAGGGGCATTTCCCAATCACTCCATCAGCAGCCCATACTTCTTGCGCATGCGTCGAATCTTTTTCAGCATGGGGTTGGCACAGAGCGATAAAAACACCACGGTGGACACCCCGTGGGTGATGTTTACAGGCACTCCCGCCACGTAGCAAGCCAGCACCGACTGCCAGGTCAGCCCCTCCAACACAGATAGGGCGGTGGAGGTATCCAGCAACAGGCCGTAGATAACCACGGTGGCCAGAAACCCATACACGCACACACCCACCAGAGGAACATTCCCCCGCCGCATCCGCTTTTCAAAGAGCAGCCCCGCTAAAAAGCCAATGACTCCAAAGGCGAACATCTGCCAAGGGGTCCAAGGCCCCTGCCCAAAGAAAAAGTTGGACACAAACCCGGTCATGGCTCCGGTTAGAAACCCAGCCTCTGCCCCCAGCCCAATGCCCGCTACGATCACCAGAGCAGTCACCGGTTTGAAGTGGGGGAGCATGAAAAACACCGCCCGCCCCGCCGTGGCGATGACCACCAGAGAGGAGATGAGCACCAATTCCCTGGCTTGGGGTCGGCGGTCCTCAAAGGCAGCAAAGAACGGGAGCATCGCCGCCACAATGACGCAGATGGAGATAAAATAGTAGCTACGTCCCTTCAAAAACACAATGCCAAAGGCGATAAGCAGCGGAACAAACACCAAAATCACCCCAGCGGCCAACCTGGTCCGCCGTCCCATGCCCCGGACGGTGGGCACTGAGGCCAACTCCACCCGCTGGGTGTTCAGCAGCCGCCCCGCTCCCAAAAGAAGGGCCAGCCCTGCCGCCCCCTGGCCGCAGGCAAACCCGGTCAGCTGCATATGGCTGAACACCGTCAGGTCCCAGAAGGTGTTCCCCTGCCCCAAGGCGGCATTGAGCACCCCGCTCAGACGGGCGAGCACCACCGCCGCCCCCGCCACCGAGAGCAGGGCCAGGAGCGCAGACAGCCGCACCGCCGCCGTGGCGCATTTCTTGCGCCGCCAGGCCAGCCCCGCAGCGAGGAGCAGAATAGGGATGGACAGCCCTGCTGCCAACTGGGTGGCCCGCAGCCCCACCAGCATCCCCTCGTCCAGGGTCAGCAGCTGGGGCGCCTGCACCAGATACAGCTGTCGGGCCAAGTCCACGCTCTCCCCCGCTCGCCACAGGGTAAACTGGTCTGTCAGCCCCTGATAGGCCAGCTCCGGGATAGAGAACCAGGGGGCAAAGGCCGCATTGACCGCCATGGCCACACACAGCCACACCGCCGCCATTACCCAGCTGTCCGCCCCGGTGCCCATTTTCACTTGTCTTGCGTACATGCCCGCACCACATCCTCCACCGTCACCGCCTGGGGAAAGACGTCCCGTGCCATCTGATTGGCGGCGGTGGTGTAAAAATGATTGCCCAGGAAGAAGTCCCGGGCTGGCTTCTGGCACACCAGCTGGCCCCGGAACAGCAGCCCGCAGGTATCCGCATAGGCGGCGCAGAACTCCACATCGTGGGAGACCATGAACACCGTCTTGCCCTGCCCGGTGAGCGCTCCCAGAACCTGAGCCAAGGTCTGTTTATAGCATCCGTCCAGCCCCTTGGTGGGCTCGTCCAACAGGAGAATCTCCGGGTCCAGCAGCAATACCTTGGCCAGAGCCGCCCGCTGCTGCTCCCCCCCGGACAAATCATAGGGGTGCTGGCCCAGCAGGCCCTCCAGCTGGGTCACACGGATGGCCTGTGTAAGGCGGTCCTCCCGCTCCGTTCTGGACAGGGGAAGCTCGTCCAGCAGCTCCTCCAGGTCCGCCCCCACCGTGTCCCGGACAAAGAGACACTGGGGATTCTGGGGCAGCACCCCCAGCACCCCCCGCTCCAGAGGCCTGCCCCGCTTTCTCACCTGACCGCCGATGCGGATTTGGCCCCGGTAAGGGCGATGTTCCCCAGAGAAGAGGGAGAGGGCGGTGGTCTTGCCCCCGCCGTTGCCACCCATGAGGGCGTACAGCTGTCCTCTGGGTACCTGGAGGTTGAGCCCCTGGAGCACATCCGCCCCGTGGCGGTCATAGCGGAACCACACCTCCCGGGCCTCCAGGGCAAAATCCCTGGGAGCGGGCTGGGCGGGGGGCTCTACGGGGAGCTGGGGCTTGTCCCGGTACTGCTCCAGCCAGGTCCGCCCCTCCTTCACTGTCATGGGGCAGGCCTTTCCCCCCTCCACTCGATTATAAATCTGCATGGGCACCGGGCAGCACACCCCCAGGAGGTGGTGGGCCAGAGCCTGCCCCACTTGCCGGGGGGAGCCGTCACAGAGGATTTTGCCCTCCTCCAGCACCACCACCCGGTCCGCCATGGGGAACACCTGGTCCAGGCGGTGCTCCACCACCACCACCGTCAGCCCCAGCTGCTGGTTGAGCCGCTGGAGGGTGTGGAGAAAGTCGGTGGCCGCCATGGGGTCCAACTGGGAGGTGGGCTCGTCCAGCACCAGCACCTGGGGGTGCATGGCCATCACCGAGGCCAGGTTGAGAAGCTGCTGTTCTCCGCCGGACAACTCCTCCACCTTCCGGTCAAACCAGCCCTGGAGGCCAAAATAGCTGGCCATCTCCGCCACCCGCAGCCGCATGTCTCCCAGCTCCAGCCCCAGGTTTTCCAGGCCGAAGGCCATCTCATGCCACACCTTGTCGGTGACCAGCTGCTGCTGGGGATTTTGCATCACAAAGCCAATCTCCCCCGCCTGGGTGCGCAAATCCACCTGGTGCAGCGGGGTTCCCTTGTAGAAAATCTCTCCGGTTTGGGTCCCGTGTGGGGTCAGTGCGCTTTTGAACTGGCGGATGAGGGTGGATTTCCCGCACCCGGACCGCCCGCAGATCACCACGAATTCCCCTGCCTCAATCTGGAGAGACACCTCTCGCAACGCAGAGGCCGACGCGTCGGGATAGGAGAAGGTCAGATTTTGCACATCCAATAACGCCATTTCAAATCCTCCACCAAGTTGAGTATCAAAGGCAGGGCGCACAGCACCCCGTAGAGGGCATAACACACACAGGCCGGGACGGTGGCCCCGTTCAGCCGCCACACCGGAAAATACAGCATGTTCAGCTGTCCCGTGACCACGCCCGCCGCCACACATCCAAAGCACAGGGCCATGCCTGCCGCCAAGGCGGTGGAATGCCCATCCCATCGGAAGGGGTGGTATAGGGTGCGCCCCCGCAGGCCATAGCCTCGGGCTCGCATGGAGTCAGCGGTGTCCACCGAGTGCTCCAAAGACCAGGTGACCAGGATGGACAACACCCGCACCCCCTTTTTCAGCCGCTGCCATGGGGTCCCCTCCCCCACGTCCCGGCCCACACACCGCTGGGCGGCCATAACCCGCTTGGCCTGGGTCAAAAACAGGGGGAGAAAGCGCAGCACCATGGAGAAGATGAGGGCTAGGGCGGGAAAGCCCTTGCCAAAGAGGTACACCACCTTGTCCTCCGTCATCACGTCCTGCCAGGTGGCACACCACAAGATCACCACCCCCATCATCCCCCCGGTGCATAACCCGTACACCACAGACTCCAGGGTCACCGGGTTCCCCGAGGGCAGATAGCCCAGAATGGTGAGGCCCTGGTGGGAGAAGAGGGGGTTGACCACCGCCGAGAGCACCACCACCGGAAGGGCCAGCAGGCACACCCGAACAAGCCCCCTCCCGCCCCGCAGACGGAACAGATAGGCGGCGGCAGCAACCCCCGACACCACCAACAGCACCGGGTGCATATAAAAGAGGGTAACCCCCAGCACCAGAAGGTAAAAGATGAAATTGATACCTGGATGACAGCGGGAAAACTCGTCCTTCACGCCGCCCTCTCCTCCTCTCTTACAAATCAAAGCCCAGATCGCAGGTGTACTTAAATTCGATGATGTCTCCATTCTTCACCGTGTACTTGCTCACTCCGTAGTTGGGCTTGGTCCCATTGACGTAGTACATCCAGCCGGACCCGGCCCCACAGTCGAACTCATAGAGGTTGTTGATGCCCTCAATGTAATGGCTGCCAAAGCCGGGGGTGTACTCGTACTCCATGTGGATGCCGTAGGTTTGGGTGGCTCGGAGGAGTACGTCAAACACCGACTCTCCCTCCTCAAAGGAGATGGCCTTGCGGGACAAAATCACCCCGTCTGAGGGCACCAAGCTCTCCTTCCCTGGAGTCAAATCCTCCATACGGCCCAAAATGGTTTTGCACTCAATGGAGAGATAGCAGGTGTTGACCTTGGGCGTGGGGGTCGGTTTGGGGGTGGGAGCGGGTGTGGCCTTCACCGCCGGCTTCTGGGTAGGCTTGGGGGTCGGCGCCGGCGTGGCTGCCGCTGTAGACGACTCTCCCCGGTCCTGACTCTGGGCGGGCTGCTGGGTCGCCGCCGGGGCCTCACTGGCCTGGGGCTCCCCAGAGGGCTGCTCGCTGGGGGCGAGGCTCTCCTCCACGCCCACGGTGGGGGACACTGTGGGGGTGACCACAGCGCCCTTCTCCCCCGTGTTCCCGCAGGCCGCCAAGGTCAGCAGCAGCAACAGGGAAAACAGGCACATCCATCGTTTCAAATGCTTCATAGGCTCTCCTCATACGCCGGAGGCTTTTTAGCCCCGGCTCTTTCTCTTACGGTCGGTCCAAACAGCGGCACACAGCCCCGCTGCGCTCATGCCCAGAATCACCAGAGATTCCACCAGGGGGCTGGTATCTCCGGTCTGGGGCACCTGGGGCTCCTCCTCCCCGCTGCCCGGATTCTCTCCGCTGTCTCCATCCTCTGTGGGGGGCGCGGGGGTCCACTGGGTCAGGTCAAAGAGGGTGTTCTCCCCTGCCACAAAGCGGCGGTAGGCCTCCAGGGCGTAGCCGATCTGCACGGTGCCCATGCCGTCGGGCTGGTCACTGCTCATAAAGGTGGTAAAGCCAGACTCCCGCTTGAACTGATCCAGTTTGGTGACCAGATTATAGTTGCCATGGGTGAACTCGTTGTCCGGGTCCAGAGGGTCGATGCCCGCCACCGCCAGGGCGGTGAGCACCTGGGCGGCGGTACAGCCGTTGTCATCCCCCTCATTGATGTAGCCGCAGTCGCTGGTCATCTGGCTGCGCAGGTACTCCAGTGCCCGGTCAAAGGCCAGGCCAACTTGCTCCATGTCCCGGTAGGGGGCCAGGGCCTGGAGGGTCATGGCGGTGACGTCCACGCTCACCGTGTCCGCCGAAGACAGGCCAAAGCCGCCGTTGGCATTTTGGAAGGTGAGAAGTTTCTCAATGAGGGTCTCCCGGGTCCACCGGGCATCCTGGGGCACCTCATAGTCCTTGGTATCCAGGGCCAACAGGGTGTAACTCATCATGTTGGAGGTCATGCGGTCCAGATTGGGGTAGTTGTACAGGGTCTCAATGAGGTCCATCCCCGCCACATCGGTGGGGTCCTTCCCCATGGCCAGCAGCGCCACCACCACCCGGAAGTAGTCGGTGGGCAGCATTCTTCCGCCGCTTTCCAGCTGCTGGGTGATGCTGGCGTAGTAGCTGTCCAAATCGCTCTGGCTGAGGCTGGCCCCGGCCCGGAGCAGCGTAAACAGGCTCCACTCGGCCCCATAGGTGTAGTTCCCCTCCAGCTGGCTGTCCAGGTAGGACAAAGCGTGACGGATGTTGCCCGTGACATATCGGTCAAAGTCCAGGTCCTCCACAGCGTCCGGCTGGGTCACCGTCACGGTGAACTGGATGGGCTTGGCTCCCTGGGTGTCGTCCAGGGGAGTGCCCGTCACCGTCACCGTGCCCTGCTCCAGGGCGGACAGGGTGTGAGTGGTGGTCATGGTGCCGGGGGTGCTGGTGGCATAGTCGTTGACCTTCACAATCCCGTCCTGGCTGTAGGTCCAGGCAAACCGCTGGTTGGTGGCGTTTGCAGGAGTCACCAGCAGGTCCAGGTTCATGGACTCATACTGGGCCAGAGTGAGGGCGGTCTCCTCCATCTCCACCTGCTCCAGGGGATGCTTATACTCAAAGCGAATGGTGAGGTCCTGGGTGGCTGCGGGGTTGTCCACGCTGGTGACGGTAAACCGGGCCGTGCCCGCCTTCTTGGGAACGATACCGTTGCCATACGTGGCCTGGAACTCCGCCACATCCGGGTCGTGGGACACCCACACCACGTCCTTGACGGTGGCGTTGTGGGGCTCAATGTTGATCTCATACCGCCGTTCCGGGTCGGTATCATGGGAGGTAATGCCCACGTACTGGTTTCCCAGACCGTTCCACCCCTCGATGTAGAACACCTCAGGATAGGTCACCGTCAGACCGGTCACGTCAATGCGCTGGGCGGTGGCCTGGAAGCTCACGGTGACCTGGGGGTTATCCGCCAGGGACACGGTAAAGGTGTGCATGGACTGGTCCTCGGAAAAGAACTCCAGGCCGTTCTCCCCATCCAGGGTATAGATATAGGAGCCCTCAGTGGAGGTCATCTCCAAAGCCTGATTGGGGATGGTGATGTACACCCCGTCCAGGCAGCCCTTCACCGTCAGCTGCTGGGGCTGGGTGCCGCTCAAATGGAGGGGCTCCTCCCCGGTGACAGGCCAGCCATCCTGGTACAGCTTCAGGTCGGTGATCTGGGTGGGCACCACCTTCAAGGTGAAAGTGGCCAGTTCCTGGGCCACATACCAGTCGGGATTCTTGTCGTAGACATAGGCTTGATACTCGCCCACAGAAGGATAAAACTTACCGCCGGAGGAAATGTGGATGGTGGAGGACTCCGAACCTCCGTTTTGCTGGCTGCAGCTCCAATAGGTGCTCTGTCCCTCGGCTACACCCTCCAGCACAAACCGCCCCTCATCCAGCGCGGAGAGGGTGAAGGTGTGAGTATCGTCCCACTGGGTGATGCGCCCGTCCGTGTGGTAAAACACCACCGTGGGGGTGGTGGGCACTTCTCGAGGGGTGACGGTGACGGTGCACACAGCGCTGCAATCGCCAGCCGTCACCGTAATTTGGGCGCTTCCCGCCTGGTGGGCTACCACCAGGCCGCTGTCATCCACGCTAACAATGTCGGGGGCACTGCTCTGCCACACCACAGCGTCGGTGGAGTCGGCCGGGGTTACCGTGGCGGTGAGCCGCCCCCCTTGGCCCTCCTCCAGGTCCAGCTGAGTCTCACTCAGGGTAACAGACTGGGCGGCAATGCCCGTCACGGTCACCATCACCGTGGCCTTCACCGTCTCGTTGGCCTGGGCGGTGATGACGGCGGTGCCCTCTCCCACAGCCCGGACCACGCCCTGATCGGTGACCTGGGCCACATGGGTGTCCTCACTGTACCACACCACGGTGTCGTTGCTCTCCTCCGGGGTAACCGTAGCCGCGAGGGTCTGGGTCTGTCCCACCATCAGGGTCACTTCCCCAGGGGTCACGGTGATATCGGTGGCGGGGACCTTCTGGGCCAGCAGTTGGGAGACAATCTGGGTCTGCTCATTCACCTGCTCCTGGGTGGCCGTCCCGTCCACCGCCACCTGCAACGCCTGCTCATAGGCCTGGGCGTTGGCGTCAATCTGTGCCTGGGTGAGCTGGGCCAGGCTGGACACCAGCTTGTCCTTGTTGATCCCCAGAGCACCCTGTCCGCCCTCTGCGGCAGGCGGGATGTAGTCCGGGGTGCCCTGAGCGCTGTCCTGGACGTAAATGAGGCGAATCACCTCACCGGGCTGCACCTGGTACTTGTTACCCACCTTGACGCTGTCCACAAAGGGCCACCAGGCTTTTTTACCCCAGTTCACCTCACCCACCGCTTGGCCATCGTTGGGAGTGACAGTAAAGCCGTATAGGGTGCTGTAGGTCACGCTGCCCCGGTCCTGATAGCCCCGTTGCAGCACGTCCACCAGGATATCTCCCTCCTCCAGTTCCACTTGGGTGGGGGGCAGATAGTACATGGTGTGGCCACTCTCGTCGGTGTACTCCATGGTCACCGTCACGGTCTGCGCTCCGCTCCGGCTGACGTTCAGGGCCAACGCCCCGGATACCAGGGTCCACACCATGGCCAGGGTCAGCAGCAGACTCAGCCACCGCCGCCCCCTTCTTCTCGATTCTGCTCTCATGTTCTCAAGTCCTTTCCTGGGAAATGAATATCAAAAAGCGGCTGCAACCCATGGTTGCAGCCGCTTTCAGGCAACACAAAAGGAAGGCCCGCCCATCGCCTTGGGCGCACCTTGGTCCCATCATATGCAGGTCTTCTGGCTCTGGCCTCATCGCCCTGGCCGTCTTCCCAGAAACTTCCGTTTCCAGTGACATATTGGCCAGCACTCTTCCATTACAGCGGCGGCTCCGCACAGGTTTTGCACCTGTTTCCCTTTTCAATCTGCCCGATCTCAGATCACACATGTGGTTTATGCAATTACCTCTATTATACATGGCAGGCAGGCAAACGAAAAGGGGAATTTTGCACCCAGGCCATTTCTAGTGATTTTATCCCCATACCCTCCGTTTACCTGGACCAAACTGTTCTATTTCCACATAATACATTTTTCCATGACATTCTCCTTTTCTCTTTTGCAAAATTCCGGTATACTAAAAGCAAGAACCATACACTTCACGAGCTACAGAAAGAAGGTCACTGTATGCCATCTTATTTGGCTGACTACCATACCCACACCCACCTGTCCGGCGACTCCAAATCCCAGCTGTGGGAAAACCTCAACGCCGCCTGTCAGGCGGGGATTCCCGAACTGTGCATGACCGAGCACTGGAACCTCTTAAACCAGCGGGGAGAACGCCTGCCCACCCACTACGACTTTGATGCCGTACTGAATCAGTGGGCAGCGCTCAAGGACGACTGGTCCCACCGGGTGGAGGTACGGGTGGGCATCGAGCTGGGCAACAGCACCGTGGACACCGCCGCCGTCCAGGCCTGTCTGGACTTTCCCGAGCTGGACTTTGTCATCGGCTCCCTCCACTCGGTGAGCCTGGACCTGGGAGGCATCGGTATTTTCACCTATGCCAAATCCTGCACCGACCCCCAGCGGGCCAACGCCGTTTTGGAGGACTACATCCGGCAGATGGAGGAGCTGGTGGAGGACGGCACTTTTGACGTGCTGGGTCATATCATCTATCCCCTGCGCTATTTCTCCCCGGACTTCCACCTCACCCTGGACCCTTGGCAAGATCGGCTGGACGAGATTCTCCGCCGGGTCATCCACAACGGCAAAGGAATCGAGCTGAACACCACCCAGGGCACCACCGTCCGCCAGTGGATGCCCCTGCTCACCCGCTACCGCCAGCTGGGGGGCGAAATCCTCACTTTGGGCTCGGATGCCCACCGCCCCCAGTTCATCGGGGCCGGCTTCCAGGAGGCCGCTCAGATGCTCCAACACCTGGGCTACCGCTACGTGTGTACCTATCGCCAGAGAAAGCCCCAATTTCACTCCATCCGCTGACCTCACCCCTACCATCAGACAAAAAGGAGGTATCTTCATGGAACTCAAGGAAATCATGGCCCTGTCCCGCTTCGCCGTTTTGGGCGATACCCTCAACCCGGAAAAATACGCCTATAAGATCAAGCACGCCCTTCTGGAGAAGGGCTACACCGTCTATCCCGTGGGCAAGGAGCTGGCCTCCCTCAACGACATCCCGGACGACATTGATGTCATCGACCTGTGCATCCACCCCACCAAGGGTCTGAACCTGCTCCAGGAGTGCAAAAAGCCCTTCCGCTGCGTGCTCATCCAGCCCGGCGCTTCCGACGAGGCCCTGCTGGCCTACCTCCAGGAGCACCACATTCCCTACCTGGATGGCTGCGCCCTGGTGGGCCTCCGGCTGTACAGCAAATAAGCCCCATCCCCATGACAACAACCGCCCCGGCTCTCGTTTCTCAAGAGCCGGGGCGGTTTTCGCATCTTCATTCATCTGTCAGAGGGAGCAGTTGGGAGGGCGGCAGCTCAATCCACACCCCCTGGGCATGGTCCACGGCCTGCCAATCCCAGTTGGACACCTCCATTTGCAGCGCTCCATCTCCACACGCCAGGGACACAGACACCGAGAATGGCCCCTGGTCCACCTGGGTACAGGGGCAAAACATCCGATTCTGACCGGGGCCATCCACCAGACGGATGTGGTGGGGCTGGATCGCCACATAGGCGGCATTTCGGGGCACCTGCACTGGTAGTCCCCAGGCTGTGGCATACGCCACTCCATTCCCCCGATGCTCCACCGGGGAGATATTGGGGCAGCCCATGAGACGGCAGGCCGACAAGGTGCGGGGATGATTGAAAAACTCCTCCGTGGTCTGCATGGGCTGGGAGGCCCCGTGGTGGACCACACACACCTGATGGCACAACCGCCGAACCTCATCCCGGCTGTGGGTGACCATAAGGCAGGGACCAGAGAACTGCTCCAGAAACCGGGATAGTTCCCCCTGAATCTCCCCTCTCAGGTGGGTGTCCAGGGCTGAAAAAGGTTCATCCAGCAGCAAAACCTGGGGCTGGGCGGCCAGAATCCGGGCCAGGGCCACCCGCTGCTGCTGTCCCCCTGAGAGCTGACGGGGGCGCTTGTGTCGGTGCTCCTGCAACTGAAAGCGGTGCAGCAGCTCCTCCACCGCCCCTCGGTCCTGGGCAGCCACGGCGATGTTCTGCTCCACGGTGTAGTGGGGAAAGAGGGCGTACTGCTGGAAGAGATACCCCACCTTCCGCTGCTGGGGCGGCAGGTTCACCCCCTGTCTGTGGTCAAACAGCACTCGACCCTCCAGTTCGATGTGTCCTGCGTCCGGGGTGAGCAGCCCGGCAATACACCGCAGTGTCACCGTCTTGCCGCTGCCTGAGGCACCCAGCAGTCCGGTCACCTCCTCCAAAGGGGCAGTAAAGGAGACCCGGAGCCGAAACTTCCCCAGCTGTTTTTCGATGTCTACCATCAGGGACATGTCCGTCACCTCTCCTTGCGCTCCAACAGATTGATGGCCAGCAGCACCACCCCAGAGATGGCCAGATTCACCAGCACCCAGCGCAGCGCCATAGTATCGTTACCCGTGCGCCAAAACTGGTAGACCGTGGTGGAAATGGTGGCGGTCTTTCCCGGGGTATACCCTGCGATCATGGAGGTGGCTCCGTATTCCCCCAGGGCCCGGGCAAAGGCCAGCACCGTCCCCGCCAAAATCCCCTGGCGGCAGCAGGGCAGCTGAATGTGCCAGAAAATCCACACATTTCCCCGTCCTAAAGTGCGGGCGGCATCGGTGAGGGTGGTATCATAGCTCTCAAAGGCCCCCCGGGCGGTGCGGTACATCAGGGGGAAGGCCACCACCGCCGAGGAAAACACCCCCGCATACCACACCATGGTCAGGCGCACATCCAGCAAGCGGGCCACCACGCTCCCCACTGCCCCGTTGGGCCCCAACAGGCACAGCAGCAGATACCCCACCACCGTGGGGGGCAGCACCAGGGGCAGGGTGAGCACCACGTCCAGAACCCCCTTCACCACCGGATGGCACCGGGAGATCACCTGGGCTGCCCACAGGCCCACAAAGAAGATGAGGGCGGTGGACAGGGCGGCAATGCGCAGAGAGTTGAAGAGTGGATACAGGTCCATCAGTTCTCCCCTTGGGCGATCAGGGTGAAGCCCACATCCTTCCAGACTGAGATGGCCTCCTCATTAGTGTAGAGGTAGGTGAGGAAGTCCTCCGCTGCGTCATAACTGTCCGCCTGTCCGCTCTTCATCACGGCGGCAGGATAGATCACCTGCTGGCACATCTCTGGCGTGGCGGCATCCACCACGTTGAGGCCATAGGTGCTGGCGTCGGTGGCATACACCATACCGGCGTCCACCACTCCCTCCTGCACCTGGCGGGCCACCTCCGAGACGTTGGAGGCGTAGGTCACCTTCCCCTGGTCCTCCAGCTGGTCCAGAGAGTAGCCCAGGTGGTCCAAAATCTCCAGGGAGTAGGCTCCCACCGGCACGTCATCGTTGCCAATGCACAGCAGATCGTCCCCGGACGCAAGGTCGGTAAAGGAATTGATCTTGCCAGGGTTCTCCGGGGGCACCGCCAGCACCACCTGATTTTCCAGCAGGTCGATGCGGGTGTCCGAGTAGACAAAGTCCAGGCCGTCGGTGTTGGCCCCCGTGGTGTCCTGGCTGTCCAGCTGATTCATCTGCTTCTGGGCCGCCGAGAGGAACAAGTCGCACACCGCCCCCTCCTCAATCTGGGTCTTTAAGGTCCCAGAGGAGTCAAAGGTAAAGGTGAGCTTGACATCTTCGTGCTGGGCCTCATAGGTCTGAGCAATCTGGGTCAGGGCGGATTCCAGAGAGGCAGCGGCAAATACCACCACCTCCGTCTGCTCTGAGGTGGTAGGAGCGGAGTGACAGCCCCACATGGGCAGCAGCAGGGCGCTCATGAGGCAGGTGCATACCAGTGGTTTCCGTTTCATGTTCTCTCCTCCGTTCGGGCACAGTTTCCGCTCTGCCCTGTCAAAATTTCCAGCCCGTGGGCCAGGGGCGGCAGGATGTACTCCAGGCACTCCCTCACCGCCTTGGGACTGCCCGGCAAATTCACAATCAGAGTCTGGGCTCGGATGCCTGCCGTGGCACGGCTGAGCATGGCCTTGGGGGTGATTTGCAGGGAGTGGTAGCGCATACCCTCCGCAATCCCCGGGGCGGGGCGCTGAATGGCCTGGGCAGTGGCCTCTGGGGTCAGGTCCCGGAGAGAAAATCCGGTACCCCCGGTGGTGAGAATGAGGTCTGCCCGGCTCTCATCGCACAGCTGGCACAGGGTGGTGTACAGGGGCTCGATCCCGTCGGGGAGCAGCTGGGTATACACCACCTGGTGTCCCTCCTGTTCCAC
The DNA here is from genome assembly GCF_002160275.1 of Pseudoflavonifractor sp. An187. Lineage (NCBI taxonomy): Bacteria > Bacillati > Bacillota > Clostridia > Eubacteriales > Oscillospiraceae > Pseudoflavonifractor > Pseudoflavonifractor sp. An187. Next base: position 43,771 of record NZ_NFKG01000008.1, read on the forward strand.
CATGCGGGCAATGAGGGGTCCGCTCTGGTCCTCCCGTGTCCCGGCATAGCCGGAATCACTGAGGGTCAAAATGGCAACTCTCATGCTTCTCCCTCCCAGATGGTCAGCGCATCCCCCACAGAGATGATCCCCCCGTGGAGCACCCGGGTGAATACCCCCTCCCGGGGCATGATGCAGTCCCCCATGACTTTGTAAATTTCGCAGTGGGCGTGGCACTCCTTCCCCACCTGGGTCAGCTCCAGCACCACGTCCCCACAGCGAAACTTAGTGCCAATGGGTAGGGTTTTGAAGTCAAAGCCCGACACCACCAAGTTCTCTCCAAAAGCCCCGTGGTCCACCACAGCGCCCCGGGCCCGAAAAGCCTCCACCTGCTCATGGGACAAAAGGGACACCTGTCGATGCCACTTCCCGGCGTGGGCGTCCCCCTGGATACCCCAGTCCTCCACAAAGGTGGCGGTGTTCACATTTTTCTTCTGGGTCCCCTTCTTCTCGCTGATACACACAGCCATCACTTGTCCCATGGGCCTCATCCTCCTATTTGGTTCATGTTGTGTTTCTCGTCTCCCGCCTGGGTCTGGGTGGAAAAGTGGTGCCCGACGGGTTTGTGGTACATGGCCTGTTCCAGGGCCCCATCCAATGCCGTGGGAGAGACACCCTCCGCCAGATATGGCTTTACATCCACCCCGTCTTGATATTGCAGGCAGGTTTTCAAGTGACCATCGGCGGTCAAACGCACCCGGTTGCACTGGTGGCAAAACTGGTGGCTCAATGCACTGATAAATCCCACCTGTCCTGCAAACCCAGAGAAGGTGACATAGGTCCCAGGCCCCGCTCCCTTAGGGTTGGCACAGGGCATAGGAGTGCCAAAGGCACCGGTCAGCCGCTCCATCACCTGCTCCTGGGACAATCCGTGGCGGTCCCGCCCCAGTCCGATGGGCATCAGTTCAATGAACCGCACGGAAATCTCCCGTTCCTGGGCCAGTCTGGCCAAGGGCACCACCTGGTCCTCATTGAACTGGGTGGGAACACAGTTCACCTTTACCGTCAAACCGGGGGTGCCTGCCGCAGCCTCCAGCCCTTCCAAGACCTGGGGCAGCAGCCCCTCCCGGCGGGTGATGGCTGCAAACTGCTGAGGGTCCAAGGTGTCCAAACTCAGGTTTACCCCGTCCAGCCCCGCCAGGCGCAGCTGGGGCAGCTGCTGGGCCAACAGCACCCCATTGGTGGTGAGGGCCACGGATTCAATCCCCTCCACCCCTTTGACCATCTCCACCAGGCGGTACAGCTGGGGGCGCACCAGGGGCTCTCCTCCGGTGAGGCGGATGTGGCGCACCCCCAAACGGGCCGCCGCCTCCACCACCTGGGTGATCTGCTCATAGGTGAGGATCTGGCTGTGGGGCATCCACGCCACCCCCTCCTCCGGCATACAGTACACACACCGCAGGTTGCACCGATCGGTGACCGAGATGCGCAGATAGCAGATGTCCCGCCCGTACTGGTCTCTCATGTGCTCCGCCCCCTCTCCAGGTATTTCATCAAAAAGTCCGCCACCCCTGCCGGGTCGTTGAGGGACAGGGTGGGTATCCCCGGCAGACACAGCGTGGTGTCCGTGACCAAGGCCAGCAAGGTGGCGGGGTCACACACCGACTGGGTGGAGTTGCCCGCCCGCACCAGCTCCAGCTTGGGCCAAGGGCTGTGCTTCCCCCCTTCCAGCAGAATGAGGTCCGCCTGGGGAAAGAGCTCCAACAGCCCAGGCAGGTCTGGCGTCTGACGCCAGATCACCTTGGTGGTCTCCCCGTCGTAAATGGCGGCCCCCAGGGCCCCAGCCTGGAGATATCGTCCCGTGTCCGTGTTTGGCGGGTCGGGGGGAAAGGTGTGGCCGTCATGCTTGATCACCGCTACCTGTACCCCAGCCCGATGAAAGTGGGGGAGCATGGCGGTAATAAGGGTGGTCTTTCCGGAGTTTTTCACCCCGGACACCGCCACCACTGTGGGCTTACTGGCCACGCTCATATACCCCCGACTTGCCCCCCTCTTTGTGCACCAGGTGGATGTTCCCCAGCTCCATACTCTTATCCATGGCCTTGCACATGTCGTAGATGGTGAGCAGGGCCACACTGACCCCGGTGAGGGCCTCCATCTCCACCCCAGTCTTTCCGGTGAGCTTGGCGGTACACCGGGCCTTCACCGCGCTTTGCTGGGGCATCAGCTCAAAGTCCACGCTGACGTGGCTCAGCGCCAACGGGTGGCACAGGGGAATGAGGTCGCTGGTGCGCTTGGCGGCCATAATTCCCGCCACCCGAGCCACACCCAGCACGTCCCCTTTGGCGGCGGTGCCGCCAGAAATGGCCTCCAGCACCGCCTGGGAGACCCGGATGGTACCCTCCGCCACAGCGGTACGCAGGGTGGGCTGTTTTTCTGAGACGTCCACCATAATGGCGTTGCCGTCGCTGTCAAAGTGATTGAATTTGGGTTCCATGGTATCTTCCTCCCGGACTCACAGATAGACGGTGTACTTCTCCCCTGCCTGCACGTTTTGGCTTCCAGCGGGCACCTCCAACAGGCAGTTGCACCCCACCAGGGAGCGAAGCGACCCGGAGGAGTGATCCTTGGGCAGTCTCACATGCCCGTCCTGATACACCCCACGCAAAAATCGGCGCATGCCGCTGGGTCGGTCAAAGGGGGTATCCAGCACCGCCCGGCGTGTCTCAAGCTCAAATTGGGGCGCAGGGCACAAGGCGTGGAGCATGGGTCGCCCCAACAGCTCAAAGGTGGCAACCGCGGCAAAGGGATTGCCGGACAGGGACAAAATGGGTTTCCCCTCCACCAGAGAATACATGGCCGGGGTACCCGGCTTCATCTGCACCCGCCAAAACACTTGCTGTGCCCCGGCTATAGGCAGGGCCTGGTGCAGTACATCCCGCTCCCCCACCGACACCCCTCCAGTGGTAATGAGGCAATCGCAATGCTCCAACATCTTTCTCATCTGCTGGGCCGTCTCCTGGGGGGCGTCCCCCACGGTGGCACAGGTCACCTCTTCCACCCCCAACTGGCGCAGCCGAGCGGAGAGCAGATAGGAATTGGCGGTGTAGATTTTCCCCGGCGGGAGCGGGCGTACCTGGGGCGGCACCACCTCGTCCCCCGTGACCAGCAGGGCCACCCGGGGACGGCGGTACACCCACACCCGGTCACACCCGGCGCTGGCCAACAGGCCCAGAGCGGCGGCGTCCAACCGGGTCCCAGCAGAGAGCAGACAGGTCCCGGCGGTGTAATCCTCCCCCCGCCCAATGAAATTCTGATAGGCCAACACGGAGGCATAGACCTGCACCACTGTCTCTCCCAAATCGGTGTCCTCCTGCCGCACCACGCAGTCACATCCCTGGGGCAACGAGGCCCCGGTCATAATGCGCACAGCGGTGCCGGGGGTGACCCGCTGGTGGGGCACCTCTCCGGCACACACCCGCTCCACCACCCGAAGTGAGACGGGGTGCTCTGGACACGCTCCTTGGACGTCCCGGCTTTGCAGGGCGTAGCCGTCCAAGGGCGAGCGGTCAAAGGGGGGCTGGTCTATGGAGGACCACACATCCCGGCTCAACGTCCGGTCCAGAGCGTGGTCCAGGTCCACCTGCTCCTCCCCCAGAGGACGGAGTGGGGCCGTGATCAGCGTCCAGGCCTCCTCCAATGAAATGCGTTCCCGCATCCTATTCCCTCACAGTCCTGTGCCAAAGGGACAGATGGGGTAGTGGCACTGGGCACAGCCCAAACACAGCCCACCGTGGCCCATTTTCTTGATGTCCCGGCGGTCAATGGGCAGTCCTGCGGCAATGCGAGGGAGCACCCGGTCAAAGATGGTGGCCTTGGCGTACATCACACACCCAGGCAGGCCCAAAATGGGGGTCCCATCCTGGAAATACCCCAGCAGGAACATGGCGCCGGGGAGCACCGGGGCACCGTAGGAGATGATCTCCGCTCCGGTGTCCTTGATGGCACCGGGAGTCTTATCGTCAGGGTCCACGCTCATGCCGCCCGTGCACAGAATCATATCCACACCTTTGGCGTGGAAGTCTAAGGCGGCAGCGGTGATGGCCGCCCGATCATCGCCTGGCAGACAGTGGTGGGTGACGGTGATGCCGTAGGCAGCCAGCTTCTCCTTCACCACCGGGGTAAAGCTGTCCTGAACAAGCCCCTTTGCCACCTCGCTGCCTGTGGTGATCACCCCGCAGGTGCGCACCTTCCAGGGAGTCAGAGAGAGAATGGGGGTATCTCCTGCCCCCTCCTCCACCCGGCGCAGCCGCTCTTCCTCGATGACCAGAGGGATAATGCGGGTGCCCGCCAGCTTATCCCCACGGCGTACCGGGGTATTGGTGTGGCGAGTGGCAATGATGATGGCATCATCGTCGTTGATGGCCTCCAGTCGGGCTACATCCACCTGGAACAGGCCGTCACAGTCTGCCAGTAACTCGATTTTCCCCTCCTTCACCGGAGTGGTGGTCATGTGCTCGTTGCGGCACAGCTTACACAGGCGCTGGGCCGCCTCATTTTCATGGAGCATCCCCTCCTGCTGCTCCCACACGTAGAGGTGCTCTTTGCCCATGGACAGCAGCACAGGGATGTCCTCAGGGGTGACGATGTGGCCCTTGCGGAACCGGGCATCCTTGGTGACACCGGGGATGATCTGGGTCAGGTCATGGCACAGCACATGGCCCACTGCCTGACGAGTTTCAATGAGTTTCATGGGGCGTACCTCCAATCAAAAAAAGAGTGCCGTCTGAAAAGACAGCACTCCTCCAAAAGCACGACACACAAGCCCCTTTCTTTCAGAAAGGGACTGGGGCTGGAGCAGCTTCTTTTCAAACACGGAAGGCCATTCCGTTTCCAGCATGACCCTGGCCAGCGGTTCATAGGCATATAGCCCTTAGAAGCACTGGCTCGAAGCATTTCTATGGTATTTACTCCAGTGTATCATAACAAATCAAGAAGTACAATATGTTTCTCAAGCCTCCTGCCCTTGCCTAATTACCTATTCTCTTGTATACTGGCATAGATGCCGCTGCATTTTTACAGCCATCTCACCAATGAAACAAGGAGTGATCTGTTGTGAACCATCAAACCATTCACGCCGCCCATGCCCCCGCCGCTGTGGGGCCCTACTGCCACGCGATGCTGTGCGGCGATACTCTGTATACCTCCGGCCAACTGGGCCTGATCCCCGAGACTGGCGTCTTGCCTGAAGGCGTTGTGGCCCAGGCCAAGCAGGCGCTGGACAATTTGGGCGCTGTGCTCCAGGTCGCTGGCATGGACTACTCCCACGTGGTGAAGACCACTGTATTCCTGGCAGACATCAACGACTTCGCCGCCATCAACGAGGTCTACGCCACCTACTTCACCGAAAATCCCCCTGCCCGCTCCTGCGTGCAGGCCGGTGCCCTGCCCAAGGGCGGCCTGTTTGAAATTGAGGCCATTGCCGTGAAGTAATCTCCCACAGGGCTCCGCCGAACAACGACGGAGCCCTATTCTTTTTCTCTGTACTGGACTATAGGTGGTATAATGGAAACCGTATCATATGACTAGGAGGTATGCGTGATGAAAGAGACCTTACAGGATTTGAAAGAGCGACGCAGCTGCCGGAGCTTTCTCCCCCAGCAGGTCAAGGAGGAGCAGCTCAATGCCATTTTGGAGGCAGGCACCTACGCCCCCACGGGTATGGGCATGCAGTCCCCGGTGATTGTGGTGGTACAGAAGCCGGAGCTGGTGGCCAAGCTGTCCAAAATGAATGCCGCCATCATGGGTCGGGACATGGACCCCTTTTACGGCGCTCCTTGCGTCCTCGTGGTTCTGGCAGACACCCAGCGCCCCACCTATCTCTACGACGGTGCCCTGGTCATGGGAAACCTGATGAACGCCGCTCAGGCTGTGGGGGTGGACTCCTGCTACATCTTCCGGGCCAAGGAGATGTTCGCCAGTGACGAGGGCAAAGCTCTGCTGCGTGAATGGGGCATTCCAGAGCACTATGAGGGCATCGGCAACTGTGTTCTGGGCTATCGTGCCCCAGGAGGAGTGAAGGAAGCCGCGCCCCGCAAGGGAAACTACATCGTACGGGTTTGACCATGATCGGTCCCAGTTGAAACGAGCCAGGGGAACCAAGTGCATGCACCGGTTTCCCTGGCTCTTGTGTAAGTTCTGTTCTTTAAAACCAATTTACCATTCTCTTGGGCATATCTTGGTCCTCCAGAATTCTCCTTGGATTCTTCTCCAGCAATGTATACGCCACCTCCTGGGAAAACTCCTCCTCCAGCATCTCTCGTACATCTGCCATCCACGGAGTTCTCTGGGACGCTGAATGGGCGTCGCTGGCCACCACATCCGCATACCCTCGGTCCACCATAGAATAAGAGAGCTCTTCTGCGCGGTGTCCAAACCGCCCCAGCAAACTGCCCCGGTTAATTTGAAATAAACATCCCATCTCCCCCCAAGTGTTTAGGAGTTCTGGCTGCTCCTGTACATAGAGATAGCGTTCAGGATGCGCCACGATGGGACGATAACCATGCCTCAGAATCGAGTCAAGAATCTCAGTCTCTTCCTGACCACTTCCCGTAAAATGGAACTCTACCAGAGGATAGCGGGAATCATTCAAGGTCGCCAGCCTACCTGCTCTCAGCTGTTGACCCACATCATAGCTTCCCATAATCTCCATTCCAAAGTACAGTTTTAATGGAATCTGGTATTCTCGGAGCATGTTCTGGAGGCGGCGTTTGTGCTCAATCAAATCTGGCGTGTAGAAATTCTGGTATCTCATGTTACAATGCGGCGTGACAATCATGGCAGACACGCCTCCGTCCACTGCCATCTGTGCCATATGCACAGCCTCATTCCAATTGGATGCTCCATCATCTATTCCCGGCAAAATATGTACATGAATATCTATCATATCTGTTTTCACTCACTCTACTCCCCCGGGCAATTGCGAAAACCATCCAAATCGGTTGATTCTATTTGCAGGGAATTCCTTCTCAACACGCTATTTATTCTTTGACTATCCGACCTGTTGTCCACTTGGCTCGCCCAGCCGCTGAACTGCCTCACGGTTCACCTCTTCCGGGTCTCGATAGGTGGGCACCAGGTACCGCATCAAAGCCACCAATTCCTCTTTGGGCCGCTGGGCAGAGACAAAGTTATCCAGAGACTTCAACCCGCACCGAATTTCATAGCCCGAAATCACTTGCTGCTCTTCCACAAATATTTTTTTGTTTTCCGTGGTGAGCAAATGCTCGCTTTTCATCAAAAGCTCCTCGTATAATTTCTCACCAGGTCGCAGGCCAATTTCCTTGATTTCGATGTCTTTATAGGGCTCCAGGCCAGACAGGCGAATGAGGTTTTCCGCCAGCGTGAGAATTTTCACCGGCTGTCCCATATCCAGCACGAAAATCTGGCTCTGTTTGGCCATAGCGCCCGCCTCCAGCACTAACATGGCTGCCTCAGGAATGGTCATAAAGTAGCGGATAATCCTTTTATCCGTAATGGTTACCGGTCCACCATTGGCAATCTGCCGTTTAAAAAGCGGAATCACGGAGCCATTGGAGCCCAAGACATTCCCGAAACGCACCGCGCAGTATTCCGTCCGGCTCTCCCGTTTACTTTGCAAAATCATCTCACAGAATCGCTTGGTAGCTCCCATCAAGTTCGTGGGATTCACCGCCTTGTCGGTGGAAATCATCACAAACTTCTTCACGCCATACTTCTCGGCAGCGCGCACCACGTGGTAGGTACCAAAAATGTTGTTCTTGATGGCCTCATCCGGACAGTCCTCCATCAAAGGCACATGCTTATGAGCTGCAGCGTGGAACACCACATCCGGGTGATACCGATCAAAAATCTGATAGATACGTCTCTTGTCCCGGATCGAACAAATTTCCACTCTCAGATCCAGTTTTACCCCATACAGTCGCTTTAGCTCCTGCTGAATATCATAGGCGTTATTTTCGTAGATGTCCAAAATGATGAGGCGTCGAGGATGACAGGTGGCGATTTGCCGACACAACTCGCTGCCGATGGACCCACCGCCACCGGTCACCATGACCACCTTGTCCTCCAGGAAGTCGGATACCACCGCTTTGTTCAGCTGCACCGGAGTGCGTCCCAACAGGTCCTCTACCTGAACATCCTTCACGGCGGAAAGGCTAACCTCACCGTTGAGCATCTGGTAAAGGCCAGGGAGCACTCGAAGGCGGCAACCCGTCATCTTACAGATATTGAGAATTTCAGACTTCTGGTCCGGCTCAATGGTAGGGATAGCAAAAATAATCTGAGTAATGCCATACTGTTTTACCGCAGACTCAATCTTATCTCGTCCCCCTACAACGCGCACACCGTCTATATATTTTCCGTGAATTCTGGGATTGTCGTCAATGACGCAGCACAGTTTTCCCTCTACCCGGCTGCTTTGACGCAGTTCACGGGCTAGAATTTGACCTGCTTGCCCGGCTCCAATCAGCATAATGCGCTGTCCATCTGGCCCGTGTGACCGAAAGAAATGATAGCATACCAGGAAAAATCGCAGCGAGCAACGCATTCCCACCAAAAACACCAGTTGGAAGATCAGCATCAAAAACCAAATGCTGCGGGACAGCGGCAGCTGTATAAAACTACAGCATACAAAACTCACAGCATACGCAATCAGCACTGACACACACATCTGTGTTACGTCCAGCACATTGATGCTGCGCCACACATACTGGTACATGCGCCGCCACGCAAATACAGCAATGGTAACCACGATCTGTACCAGTAGACAATACCCCATTTTGTCCAGATACTCTGGGGGCACTTGGCTAAGGGCGAAATCAAATCGGACCAAAATGGCCAGTCCAGCTGCTGCTCCCAGCGACAGGGCATCCATCACCGCAATCACCAGCATACGCCAAAGCTTGTGCAAATTCATATTCATCTCTCATTTCTCTATCATTTTCTCGTTTTCCTACCGAATTTCTAGACATTTTATATCTTTATCGGTTATTAGTATACGCTTCACGCCCCACAACTGTCAATTCCCAGTACCTATTTTTGGGGAGTTTACCTTAAATTCTCCACCCGGCATTGCGATTTGACCAATTTTATACTATAATGATCCAAACTACTTTCGCTTCCCTGTTCTACACCACAAATATATACACAAGGGGATGACAATACTATGAATCAGCGATTTTTTTCTCGCTCTGAAAACCAAGAGGTAAGCTGCATCATCAACCGTATCGTTTTGGTGCTATTCACGCTCCTCTCTCTTGCGCTTGTGTTTGTCGCCATCACCAGCAAGATGCTCACACCGCTGCTCACTGGAGTCCTCATCGGTATGGTGGTGATCTTACTGCTGCTGGTCTGGCTTTTAAGCCTTCTCCACCCCACCAAGGTCCGCCGCACCATAGCTACCATACTGGCTCTCATCTTGTCCGTAGCTTTTGCTGCCGGCATCTACTATGCTCAGATTACCGTCAATGCCCTGAAAAACATTACCTCCGGTGGTGTGGAGACCGCTGAGATGGTGGTGTGTGTCCGAATTGACGACCAGCGGGAACTGTCGGACTTGTTGCGGGAGCGGTTCGGTGTACTGGAGGAGTTGGACCCCCACAACACTAAGGCTGCTCTGCTCAAGATTCAGGACGAGTTCTACGTCACCGCCAACACCAAGTCCTACGCCTCTGCCTCGGAGCTGGTAGACGCCCTACTGAACTCAGACATCAATGTCATGCTCATCAACCGTGCCTATTTGGACATGCTCTCCGAACTGGACGGCTACCAGGATTTAGATACCAAGATTCGGGAAGTACGCACCATCTCTGTCACCAGCGAAGATGATACAGATACGCCTTCCCCGGTACCTCTGCCGGAGCACTCCAAAGACCCGGAGGAGGACGACGAGGTCTTTACCGTCTACATCAGCGGCAGCGACTCCCGCAGCAGCGATGTGCTGGCCACAGGCCGCAGCGACGTGAATATCATTGCCACCATCAATCCCAATACCCGTCAAGTACTTTTGCTTTCCACTCCTCGTGACTACTATGTCCCTCTGTCCATCGCTGATGAGGGTGATCTCCCCGACAAACTCACCCACGCCGGTATTTATGGCATTGATGTCAGCAAGGACACCCTGGCCCAGTTCTATGACATTGATATCGACTACTACTTCCGGGTCAACTTCACCGGCTTTGAAGACATCATTGATGCTCTGGGCGGGATCGAAGTGAATTCCCAGTATGATTTCAAATCGGGCGGATATCACTTCACACAGGGCATCAACCATATAGACGGAGCCATGGCCCTCTCCTATGTTCGAGAGCGGTACGCCTTCCCCAATGGGGACTATCAGCGCGGCATCCATCAGATGCAAGTGATCACTGCCGTCATTCAGAAGGCCATGTCCCCCGAAATCCTCACCAACTATAATTCTCTCATGAACGCCGCTCAGAATAGCTTCGTCACCTCGGTCCCCTATGACCTCGTCGGCACTTTGGTGCGCAGCCAGCTGTCCAACGGCGGAGCATGGACCATCAACAGCTACTATGTGTCCGGCACCGGGTCCAGCGATTACACCTACTCCATTCCCAACCAGAAGGCCTATGTCACCATTCCCGACTACTCCACGGTGGATACCGCCAAGGAGATGATGCAGAAGGTGCGTCTGGGTCACTCCCTGGCTACCTCCTGATCCCCTACCATTTTACACGGCGCCCATCCCGATTTTCTCAGGATGGGCGCTATTCTTTCAATCTAAATCTTTTTCTCTTTCCGGTATAGTTCCCGTCATTTGCAGGACACTAGAGTTATCTGGTGTTAGGGGGCTTTTACACATGAAATCACTATGGGAACAGACCGCAGAGCTGAACCACTTTGACTGCCTGGACGGGGATATCAAGACCGATGTACTCATTATCGGCGGAGGCATGGCGGGGCTTCTGTGCGCCTACCAACTGCATCAGGCCGGGGTACCCTATGTATTGGCAGAGGCAGACACCATCTGCAGCGGCATCACCAAGAATACCACCGCCAAGCTCACCGTCCAGCACGGCCTCATCTACCACAAGCTCATCGCCCGGTTTGGTGTGGAGCGTGCCCGTAGGTATTTGGCCGCTCAAGAGGAAGCGCTGAGTAGATACCGCACCTTGTGTCGCCATCTAGACTGTGACTATGAGGAGCAGGACTCCTATGTCTACGCCCGGGATAGCCTACGGAATATCGAGCGAGAGCTGGACACCCTGCACCGTCTGGGATTTCCCGGGGAATTCGCCAGCCAGCTGCCCCTGCCCTTTGCTGTGGCAGGCGGGGTAAAATTTCCCCGTCAGGCCCAGTTTCACCCTCTGAAATTTGCCGCTGCCATCTCCCAGGGGCTGCACGTCTACGAACACACCATGGTAAAGGAACTCGTCGGCCGCACCGCCATCACCAACCATGGCCGCATCCACGCCAAGCACATCGTGGTCACCACCCACTTTCCCTTCCTCAACCGCCATGGCAGCTACTTCATCAAGCTCTACCAGCACCGCTCCTACGTGCTCGCCCTGGAACACGCCCCCAACCTCAACGGCATGTATGTGGACCAGACGCAAACGGGGCTGTCCTTCCGAAATTACGGCAGTATGCTTCTGGTGGGTGGCGGTGGGCACCGCACGGGGAAACCAGGTGGAAATTGGCGGGAACTGCGTCAATTTGTCAAGGAACATTATCCAGAGTCCACGGAGAAATACTACTGGGCCGCTCAGGACTGCATGAGTCTGGACAACATGCCCTATATCGGCCCCTATTGGTCCAACACGTCGGATGTATATGTGGCCACGGGCTTTAATAAGTGGGGCATGACCAACTCCATGGTGGCGGCCACCCTGCTGTGTGACCTGGTTCAGGGCAAGCAAAACCCATACGCTGAAATCTTCTCCCCCGCTCGCTCCATCTTCCGCCCCCAACTGGCGGTCAACGCCTTTGAGTCCACGGTAACCCTGCTCACCCCCTCCACCCGCCGCTGCTCTCATCTGGGCTGCGCTTTGAAATGGAATCCAGCAGAACACACCTGGGACTGTCCCTGCCACGGCTCCCGGTTTACTCGGGATGGAACACTCATCGACAACCCGGCCACCAAGGATTTGAAACCGTGAAACAACGAGCCACTCCCTCACCAGAGAGTGGCTCGTTGTCTTGTCGTTATACGGAGAGTACCGTGCCCATAAACACGGGCAACATGGAGGAGGTGTCCACCACCAGGTAGACAAAAGGTCGGTCCAAGGTCACAACCATCTGTTCCTCTGGTTCCTCAGGTGCTCCCTCGCTATTCATTCCTACCACTGTAGCAGCTCCACCTCGTGTTCCCTTTTCCTCTACCTCAATGAAAGCCTTGTGAAGAACCTCGTTAATATAGAGGTTTCCATCAGGGCTGGTGCCCAGGTCCGTAAAATCTGCCTGTGCGCTGTCAAAGGGAAGGTCCATTCCCATCTCCTTCAGCACTTCCACAAGGTCCACTTCCATCTCACTTTCAAATTTGGGCATGGTCACCGCCACGGGCACGGATGTCGGGTTGTCCAGCAGCGCCTTCAATTGCTGGCCGTCCAAGCCCTCCACATAGTCCAAAACAGAAATTCCCTTGTCCGGCAGCAGCGCCACAAAGGCATATCGGCCTCCCTGATAGTACTTCACAAATCCCTGGGCCTGGTCGTCCCGGAGATAGAGCTCTTCCTCGCTGTGCATCATGCTCACTTGCTGGACCTTTCCCGCCTGGTCAGTGAATGCCTGCTGCCACACATCCGAATCCTCATAGGGGTCCTCCCACTCCGCCTCAAACGCCAAAGCGTTAATGAGGTACATCACCGTATTACGGGGAATCTCTCTCAACACTTCCTCCACCATGCCGTGGGTGTGCTCCTTTACCCACCGATTGATGTCGGTGACGGTGGTCTGGTCAAAGGGAGCCTCAAACACTCCCGCACGATAGCAGTCTGCATTCACCTGCAAGAAGTCTGGATTGGGGGTGATACGTCCCCCTTCCGCAAACCAGATGGAGTTTGCCAGGTACAGGGGGGAATCGTTCTCCTGACCCAGCCCCGCCAACGCCCCATTGAGCTGTTCCACTGTCCCACCCAGAGTGTCCTCCATCTGGGCCAGCGTCTCTCCCCGGGCACCGTTGGCGGTCATAGCCAGAGCGGATAGCACGGACATGGGCGACACCAGGGTATTGTCTTCCCTATCGCAGGTAGTCTGGAGCAGTTTCACCGAGAAGTCATACATCCCCGTCCAGGTCTCCTTCTGGACCTGTACTTCCGTGGGAGTTCCAGCTTTCACTCCATCCATCAGATCAGTGGCATAGGTTCGGGTACACCCCATCAGGGTACTACACAGCAAACCTCCCGCCACCAGTAAGGCCAAACACTTCTGTTTCATATGGTTCTCCTCCTTTCTGTCATGGCAGGATAGACTGCCATTCCATCTGCCAGCATACCTCCGGCAAGTCTGCCACCTGCACATAGCCTTTGTCCATCAATCTCAGGTGCACCGTCACCCCATCCGCCTTGGTGAGGTATAGATGCCCCAAGCACTGCCCCATATCCGTCTCAGCGCTGGACAGGGCCGGGGCCTGCTCCAGGTCATCCACCCACGCCTCTAGCTGTTCCAGTCGGGTGATGGGGGTCGTGCGCCCAGTTTCACCCTGGAAGTCCGACTCGCCCTGGAACTCTGCCTGGACAATTCCGTCGGACAGGCGGAACACCTCTTCCAATATATCTGCCCCAGTAGATACCGTGATGTCGCAGTTGTTCCAGAATAGTTCCACCCCGTAATCATATATCATACACAGCAGGTACCGGGGATCGTATCCCTTCACCTCATAAAAAGGTCCCCCGATACTCCCTGTGCCCTCTAGATATTGGTTCTCGGACGTCCACTCGTCAATGGTACCGCTGGACTCTCCCAACTGCTCTCCCACCAAGTTCTGGCCCTGCTCCACCACATCCATCTGAGCATAGAGACGCCCCTGATAGATGAAAAATCCAATCATGTCTATCATGGCCTCCGTCTCCGCCTGGGGCAATTCCACCTCTAGAGGCGGCACATATATCCCCTGGGCACTGCCGCTCATTCCATTGGAGTTTGTCTCGGCACCATCCTTGCTGGGCATTCCCATTCCACCTTGCAGCGCCCACGCCGCCACTCCAGCCACCAGACAGAGGCAGGCAGCCATGGGAATCCAGGTGTGTCGCTTCTTTTTCGGGGGTATCCGCCGCAGCTCATCCACTTGCGCCAAGTATTCCTCGTCCACCTCACCCAGAGCGTGGAGCAATTGTTCTCCCTTCATACCACAAACCCCTCCTGTTCCAAATAGGCTTTCAGTCGTTTCCGGATGCGGAAAAGCTGGCTCTTGGCCTGTCCCTCCCCCATGCCGCAGTAGCGGGCCACCTCCCACAGTGGGTCGAAGTAGTAGTATCGGCCCAGAAATAGCGCTCTGGCCTGGGGTGAGAGGGTCTCCAGAAACTGATTGAGCAGCTGCACCAACAGCTTCTCCTCCAGGGCCTGCTGGGGTGTCTCTCCGCCGGGCACACTTTCCTCCAGCTCTTCCACGCACATCTCGTAGGTGGCTCCACCCCGCTTCTGGCTGGTGCGGCGGCGCAGATAGTCAATGGCCCCGTGCCGGGTCAGGCGGCCCAGGTAGATAGACAGCTTGCTGGGCCGCTGGGGCGGCATGGACTGCCACGCCTTGAAATAGGTGTCGTTGACCACCTCTTCGCTGTCCTCCCGGTCATACAAAATCTGCTGGGCAATACGGCTTAGGTACCCGTGATACTTCTCTCGGCTGTGCTCCAGGGCCGATTCGTCCCGCTTCCAGTACAGCTCCACAATCTCCTGGTCCTCCATCTGGCTCCCTCCCTTCTCGGTGCCCTTCACTTGATATCCCGTAAAACACAGGGGTTAGTTGCGGTATGTTTCTATTTTTCATGATATCAAATTTGGCCTACTGAAAGCAACGCCCCGGCCAGGTACGAAACGTACCCAGCCGGGGCGTAATCTCTCTTTACACTTTTTCCCGCATCAGTCCATGCTGATTACAGCAGAGGTACAGATACCCGGACCGCTGGAGGCGGAAGCGGCACGCTGCATTTCCCTCCGGGTAGAGTTTTACCATCTGGAAGCCATCGGAAGTGACATAGGCCAAGAAGGAAATGTAGTGTTTCTTGGTCATGGGGTGGTCTACTGTGAGGTACACCTCATCCTCCACCACCTCTCGGGCGATGGAATGGTCCTGGTCCACCTCCTCTGCCTCCAGCGGGGGCAAAGTAACACCGCAGCAGCTCACCACCGTCTCCCCCATGGTGTGGATGACATTGCCGCAGATGGGGCAGACGTACAGCTTGGAGCGGAGCATGTTGGCCGAGCGGTTGCCATTGCACATGGTGTCCCCGCTCATCAGCTCCAGCACCGACACCCCCAGAGCGGAGGCCAGAGGCTCCAGCAGAGACACGTCGGGCAGTCCCTTGGCGGTCTCCCACTTGGAAATGGTCTTACTGCTCACCCCGATTTTCTCCCCCAGCTGGGCCTGGGTCAGGCTTCGCCCCTCCCGCAGCCGTTTGATGGTACTCCCTGTGACATAGGAATTCATGACTGTTCTCCTTTGTTTTGTTCTTGTTGTGCCATTATATCAGGGAATCCCTGTCCCCTCAACCTACGCATCGTAGACCGGGCAAAAGACAGTCCCCCCGACGTCTGTCGGAGGGACTGGTTGGTTCTATCTATGATGGTTCTTATAGGACAATCAGATGCCCAGCTGCTCCTTCATGTAAGCCACATCGGTGTCCTTGCCGGTGTAGAGCTTGATGGCAATGAGGGCCTGGAAGAGCATCATGCCCAGGCCGTTGTACACCTTCTGGCAGCCGGCCTCACGGGCCTGCTTCATCATCACAGTCTCACGGGGGGCATACACGGTGTCGGTGACGATGAGGTCGGGGCGGAAGAAGGAGGGATCGGGGATGTTGGACAGCTCCTCCAGGGGGTGCATACCCACGCCAGTGGCATCGCAGAACAGGTCCACCTCGTGCATCTTCTCCTTGAGCAGATCCAGGTCGGCCAGGTCGTGCATGTAGGCCTTGCAGTTGGTCTTCTCGTTGATGGTGGCCACGATCTCCTCGCCACGGCCATAGAACTTGTCCTTGATGTTAAACACGTGCATCTCGGAGATGCCGTGGAGCGCGCCGTACACAGCGATGGCGGTGGCAGCGCCACCGGTGCCGATGAGGACCATCTTCATGCCGGTGTAGTCAATGCCCTCCTCGTTGATGGCCTGCCAGTAGCCCATGCCGTCGGTGTTGTAGCCCTTGAGCTTACCGGTGACCTGGCCATTCTCGTCCCGGGTGTTCACCACGGTGTTGATGGCGCCGCACAGCTGAGCGGCCTCATCCACCTCCTCCAGGTACTTGTGCACCACGGTCTTGTTGGGCATGGAGATGTTGGAGCCCAGCATCTTCAGAGCGCGGATGCTGTTGACAGCGGCCTCCAGGGAGTCGTTGTCCACCTCAAAGGCCAGCTGGATAACATCGTCGCCGTTCTTGTCATAGGCCAGGTTGTGGGTGGTGGGGGACTGGGTGTGGCGGATGGGATAGGCCATCAGGCCCACCAGTTCGGTATGTCCCGTGATATTAGGCATAGTAATTACCTCTCATTCTATCCAATGTTGTTATCGAATCTCATCCAGGGAGTCCAGATAGCCCTGGTTTTCCAGCACGTTGAGAATGGCGCGGCCATCCATGGTGCCCTCCATGATGCGGCGGGCCCGCACGGAGTCACCAATGTTGTACACCACGGTGTCGGTGCCGCCGAACTCCTGCTCCAGGGCCTCCAGAATAGGGTTGTTGGCCCGCATGCCCAGGCAGTTAAAGCCCAGGTCAAAGGTCAGCTCCTCAATGTTCCCCTCGGGAGTCTTGACCACGAAGGCATTCTCCTTCACTTCCTGCAGAGCGGTGTTCACATACTCCTTGACGCCGTAGGTATCGTGGGTCTCCCGCATGGAGCACTTGGTGATGGGGTCGGCCATCATGCCGATCTGGGGCAGCATGTCCACAATGGAGCACTCCGCGCCTCGGGGAGCAAAATACTCCACCACATCCAGACCCACGGAGCCGCCGCCCATGACCACCACTTTCTTGCCCTTGCAGGCCTCTTCGGGGTACTTCCCGGCGTTCACATCGCGGATCATGTCAAAGATGGTAGACACATTGCCAGCGGCAATGTTCTCTTTCAGACCGGGAATGGGGGGCACCAGGGGCACGGAACCGGTGGCATTGACCACCACGTCCGGCTTGAAGGTCTTGATCTTATCCAGGGTGGCCTCGGTGTTCAGGAACAGGTACAGGTTGGGCAGCTTGGCAGCCCGACGCTCCAGGTAGGTGGGGAAGTCCTTCATGCGGGACTTGCTGGGCAGGTCGGAGATGAAGGAGGACAGACCGCCAATGTGGTCCTGCTTCTCCAGAACGAACACGTTGCAGCCCACTTCAGCGGCGGTGCAGGCGGCCTCCATACCGGCGGTACCGGCACCCACCACAACCACGTTGCAGTTCTTCTTCACCTTCAGCTTCTTGTATACGTCGCCCTCAGGCACAGCGGGGTTGACGGTGCAGCGGATGGGGCGGTTGACCCCGATGCGGTTGCCAGCACAGCCCACGTTGCAGGAGATGCACTTGCGCAGCATGTCCTCTTCCCCGTTCTTCACCTTGTTGACCCACTCGGGATCGGCGATGAGGCCACGGCCCATGCCCACGATATCCACATCGCCGCTTTCCAGCACCTTCTCCACCACCGCGGGGTCCCGGTAGTTGCCAGCGTTGATGACGGGCTTGCCGAACTTCTCCTTCACGGCACGGGCCTGGTAAGCACGCCAGCCGTCGGGCAGGAAGTTGGAGTCGATCTGGTACTGCAGAGAGGGATTCAGGCCGCAGGACACGTCGTAGATGTCCACGAACTCGTCCAGGTATTCCAGATACTTCAGGGTGTCCTCCAGGGTGTTGCCACCGGGCACCCGCTCCTCGGCGGACACACGGACGATGATGGGGAACCAGGGCCCCACCTGGCGACGTACTTCCTCCAGCACCATGCGGGGGAAGCGGAGACGATTCTCCATGGAGCCGCCGAACTCGTCGGTTCTCTTGTTGTAGTAGGGGGAGATGAACTGGCTCATGAGGTAGGAGTGGCCACAGTGGATCTCCACGGCGTCAAAGCCGATGGCCTGCACCCGCTTGGCCGCCTCTCCGTACTTTTTCACCGTGTGGAGAATCTCCTCACGAGTCATGGGACGGGGCACCTCTCCCCCCACCTTGGTGGGAATGTTGGAGGAGGACACCGTCTCCATCCCAGTTCGGGCAGAAGAAGCGGAAGCACCTGCATGGTTGATCTGAATGGCCACGGTGGCCCCGTTCTTGTGCAGGTTCTCCACCAGCTGATAGTACCGGGGCATGAAGCTGTCGTGATCGATGCGGATCTGGCTGGTGCCGTTGGAGCCCACGGGGTACTCCACATTGGCGTTCTCCAGGATGATCAGGCCAACGCCGCCCTTTGCGCGCAAGGAATAGTAATTCATGTGACGGTTACTCATTTCACCGCTGGTCTCGCCATAGTTGGTGCCCATGGGAGTCATCGCAATGCGGTTGCGAATGGTCATCCTCTTCACCGTGATCGGTTCAAAGATTTTTGGATAGTGTGTTTTCATGAATCTTCTCCTCGTTTGTTTTTCGCACAAGGTGTTTCTTCTGTTTGTGACACACTCATTATAGTCTTCGCAACCAATAAATCAAAATACATTTTTCGTGCAAATTCGATGCATTCAAGCTATCAATGTAGTTAGAGCCGCTCCACAGCCCCCTGCTCCTTCATATATTCCACGAAGCGTTTGACCACCGGGAGCTGGTAGCGGTCCCGCATCCAGAACATATAGACTCGGTGCTCCAGCTCCATATCATAGAGGCGGTGGATATTCACCCGCTGGGGGTCGATCTCCTGAATGTCGGGGACCAGAGCGATGCCGAAGTCCTCGCTGACCATGGCCACAATGGAGTGCTCGTCGGGGCACTCCACGGCGATGTTGGGCTGAAACGCCAGGCGGCGGTAGAGCTGCTGGGTATAGTTGCCCAGCCAGGACTCCCGGTCATATCCGATGACGGGATAGTTTTGCAGCTCGTACACCGACACCATCTCTTTTCCCTCCAGTTGGTGCCCTTTGGGAGTGATTAAGACGATCTCTGCCGACAAAATCTGAAAGTAATCCATCTCTTCCCGGTCGATGTAGCCCCCAAAGCCCACATCCAGCTCGCCGGACTTCACCTTCTGATGGATGGCCGCCGTGTGGTTCTGATAGAAGTTAAAGGTGACGTTGCGGTTCTCCTCCCGGTGGAGAAAGCTTCTCACGCTGTGGGGAATATAGTGGCTGGCCAGAGGGAACACATAGCCAATGTCAATCTTGCCGCCGCCGCTGGCAATCTCCTGCATCTTGCTCTTGGCCACCCGGCAGTCCTCCAAAATCCGGTCCACGTATTCTAGAAAAATATGCCCTCCCTTGGTCAGGTGTACCCCCCGTCCGCTCTTTTCAAAGAGGGGCACTTGCAGTTCCTCTTCCAAGGCGGCAATGGAGCGGCTGAGAGAGGGCTGGGAAATATACAGCTCTTCCGCCGCCTTTCGGTAATTTTCATACTTGGCCACCGTCTGAAAGTGGTACAGTTGGTTGAATGTCATAACGCGTCTCCTTCCTCCATGTTTCTCCCAAACTTATTCATAATTTCCAGTTAAGCTGATTATACCACTTTCATAGCGTGTATGCATCATTTTTCGTCGTTATTGGCATTGGAATTTTTAGACGGAAACCGATAAAATTTTATACGTAAGTGATCGTTATTTTTTTAACGACTGCGCAACGTGTTTCTTATGTTTGTGACGGAATATAGGACACTGACTTGGAAAAGACTCAAAGGAGAGAACAATCGTATGAACAAGAAGTACCTCCCCAGCGCTCTCATCCTGTACCTGAACTACTTCCTGCACGGTGTGGGATGCTCCATCCTGGGACAAGCTGTCATCAAAGAGGCTCTGGCTGGCAGCTGGAACGTAACCGCCATGGCCATCACCGCCATTTCCGCCGCCCTGGGTCTGGGCCGACTCATCGCCCTGCCCTTCGCCGGTCCTCTGTCCGATAAGCTGGGCCGCCGCATCTCCTGCGTCATCGGCGGCGCTTCCTATGCCATCTACCTCATTGGTCTGGCCCTGGCCTTTAACGCCGGCACCAACGGCGGCTACCAGATTGCCTATGTGTGTGCCATCCTGGGCGGCGTGGCCAACTCCTTCCTGGACACCGGCATCTACCCCGCTGTGGGTGAGGTGTTCTACGCTGCTCCCGGTGTCGCCACCATGGGCATCAAGTTCTTCATCTCCATCTCCCAGATGCTCCTGCCCTTCGCTCTGGGCGCTACCGTGGCCACCACTGCTGCTGGCCTGACTTCCTACAACACCCTGTTCTACATCTGCGGCATCTGCTACATTGTGCTGGCCGTGCTCATCCTCTTCGCTCCCCTGCCCGACTCCGACGCCAAGAAGGAGAAGAAGGAAGGCCTCATCCAGAGCCTGAAGACCACCCGCTTCTCCGTGGAGTCCATCGCCATGATTCTCATCGGCTTCACCTGCACCGGCACCTTCCAGCTGTGGCTCAACTGCGCTCAGAACTTCGCCAAGGAAGTTGTGGGCTGGGCTGATCCCTCCATCATGCAGACCTACTACTCCGTGGGCACCATGCTGGCCCTGATTGTCACCGCACTGCTCACCCGCAAGATCAAGGACGTGCGCTTCATTATGGTCTACCCCGTCATCTGCCTGGCTGCTCTCATCCTGGTGCTGGTGACCAAGACCCAGACCATGTGCATCGTGGGCGCCTTCGCCATCGGCTGGGCTGGTGCCGGCGGACTGCTCCAGATCGTCACCGCCGTGTGCAACATGCTCTTCCCCAAGATCAAGGGCACCGTCACCGCTCTGGTGATGATCGCCTCCTCTCTGTGCAACTACACCATTCTCACCGCCGCCGCCAACATGACCCCCTCCGGCGTGATGACCATGAACATCGTGCTCACCCTCGTGGGCGTGCTCCTGGGCCTGTTCGTGAATTTCCGCTACACCAAGATGGTTTCTCTTGCATCTGAGCAGAAAAACGGTTAATCTATACACAATATCAATTTCAGGTTGAAGATAGGAGCTTTGCTATGAATACTGTTCGCGTGAGAAATGTTGAGATTGGAACTGGAATTCCCAAGATTTGTGTGCCCATCGTGGGCGTGACCAAAGAGGACATACTCGCCGAGGCCAAGACCTTTGACTCCATCCCTGTGGATGTGGTGGAGTGGCGTGTGGACTGGTTCGAGGGCGTGTTCGACTTCTCCCAGGTGCTGGACGTGCTCCAGGGCCTGCGGGAGGTCCTGGGCGAGATTCCCCTGCTGTTCACCTTCCGCACCTCCAAGGAGGGCGGCGAGAAGGCCATTGAGCCCCAGGCCTATGCCCAGCTGAACATCCAGGCTGCACAGTCTGGGTATGTGGACCTGGTGGACGTGGAGGCCTTCACCGGCGACGAGATCGTCAAGACCATCATTGACGGCGCTCACGCCGCCGGGGTGAAGGTGGTGGCCTCCAACCACGACTTCTCCAAGACCCCCGATCAGGCCGACATCGTGGGCCGTTTGCGCAAGATGCAGGACCTGGGTGCCGACATTCCCAAGATCGCCGTGATGCCCCAGAGCAAGAAGGACGTGCTCACCCTGCTGGCCGCCACCGAGGAGATGGCCACCCAGTACGCCGACCGCCCCATCATCACCATGTCCATGTCCGGCACCGGCGTCATCAGCCGCCTGTGCGGCGAGGTGTTCGGCTCTGCCCTCACCTTCGGCGCTGCCAAGAAGGCCTCTGCCCCCGGTCAGATGGGCGTGCACGATTTGAGCTGCGTGCTCAATCTGCTCCACGGCGCCCTCTAATTCAAACAACATGCAGTTAGGAAGAAGATCTATGAGAAAAGCGATTCGTTGGCTTGATGCAAACCTGGAAGAGTTTATCCTGGTCCTCCTGCTGGTGGCCATGACTGTCATCATGGGCATCCAGGTGTTCTGCCGCTATGCCCTGAGCATGTCTCTGACTTGGTCGGAGGAGCTGACCCGGTATCTCTTTATCTGGTGCGGATTCATCAGCGTCAGCTATTGCAGCAAGAAGTGCCTTTCCATCAAGATCGAGCAGTTCGTCGCTGTCTTCTCCCGCCGGGTCAAAGCTGCCATCAAGGTGGTTAACCACACCTGTGAGCTGATCTTCTTTCTCTTCCTGCTCCCTGCCGCCTACTCCTATATGATGTCTGCGGTGTACAGCGGCCAGGTCTCTCCGGCCTGTTCCATTCCCATGTATTATGTACAGGCCGCCCCCTTTGTCTCCTTTGTGCTGGTGAGCTTCCGCATTCTCCAGCGCTGGGTCATTGAGTTCCAGGTGGCCCGGGGAAAGCCGGTATACGACCCGGCCCACCCCGAGCGCAACACCCCGGAGTCCTTCATTGAGGCCAACACCGAGGCAGGGGATGAAAACCACCACAAACACACGGATAAGGAGGATGGATAAATGGTCGCACTGCTGTTTTTGATTTTCATCATCTGCTTGGTCATTGCCATCCCTGTGTCCATCTCCCTGGGCATTGCATCCGCGCTGCCCGTTGTGTTTGACCCCTCCTTTACGGTGAGCGCCAAGTTCCTCATCCGCTCCATGTTCAGCGGTCTGGACTCCTTTCCTCTGCTGGCCGTGCCCATGTTCGTGCTGTCCGGCATTATCATGGCCAAGGGCGGCATCTCCCGGAAGCTGTTTGACGTGTTCACCTACTTTTTGGGCAACCGCACCGCAGGCATGCCCTGTGCGGTGATTGTCACCTGCCTCTTTTACGGGGCCATCTCCGGCTCCGCCCCGGCCACTGTGGCGGCAGTGGGCAGCATGACCATCCCCATCCTCACCTCCCTGGGCTATGACGTCACCTTCTCCACCGCCATTGTGGCGGTGGCAGGTGGCCTGGGGGTCATCATCCCCCCCAGCATTCCCTTTATCATGTATGGCATGGCCTCGGGGGCATCGGTGAGCGACCTGTTCTTGGCGGGCATTATCCCCGGCCTCATGATCGGCCTGCTGCTCATGTGCTACTCCGTGTTCTACTGCCGGAAGCATGGAGAAGATAAGATAAAAATCCGGGCTGCAGTGGGGCAGCTCCACCAAAAGGGGCTGTTCCGGGTCCTGCGAGAGAGCTTCTTTGCCATTCTCAGCCCCATCATCATCCTGGGCTGCATCTACACCGGCGTAGCCTCTCCCACAGAGGCCGCTGTGATCTCGGTGTTTTACGCCCTGTTCATCAGCCTGGTGGTGTATCGCACCATCCGCATCCGGGACATCTGGAGTATTTTGCAGGAGTCCATCCGCACCTTTACCCCCATTCTCTTCATTCTGGCCACCTCCACCGCGTTCTCCCGGGTATTGACTCTGATGGAGGTGCCTCAGACGGTGAGTGACTTCATCAGCACCCATTTCCACAGCCCTGTGGTGGTACTGCTGGTCATCAACCTGTTCCTGCTCATTGTGGGTATGGTCATGGACACCACCCCCGCCATTCTGATTCTCACCCCCATCCTCCTGCCCGTGGTGCAGGCCTTTGGTATGAATCCCATTCAGTTCGGCGTGGTCATGGTGGTCAACCTGGCCATCGGGTTTGTCACGCCCCCCATTGGCGTCAACCTCTTCGTGGCCAGCTCTCTGACGGACTTGCCGGTGATGTCCATCGCCAAAAAGTCGCTGCCTATGATTATTTACTTCCTGGTGGCGCTGCTGCTTATCACCTATATCCCCGCCCTTTCCCTGGCCCTCATCTGACGCAACGGAGGAAAAATCGGTATGAAATCGTTGAAATTCAGACGCCGCTTGCTGGCCGCCGTCCTGTCAGGAGCCACGTGCCTCTCCCTGTTTCTGTCCGGGTGCACCGGAGAGCGGGACACCCGTCCGGTGTGGGTGTTGGCCACTGCCAGCCCAGAGGATACGGTGACCCAGCTGTTTGCTGAGCGGTTTGCTCAGGAGGTGGAGGAGCTCAGCGGCGGAGAGATTCTCATCAAGGTCTACCCCAACTCCACGTTGGGGGGAGACCGGGAGCTGCTGGAGAGCTGCTATGACGGAGACATCCCCTTCCTGGTGCAGAACACCGCCCCGCAGGTCACCTTCATGTCCGACCTGGCCGTGTTTGACCTGCCCTGTGTGTTCGACTCACTGGACGACTGCCGGGCCAAGCTGGACGACCCCGACTTCTATCAGTCGGTATGCGATGTGTACACCCAGGGGGGCTATCACCTGCTGGGCATGGCAGACCAGGGCTTCCGGGTCATGAGCACCAACCGGGCGGTATATAGCCTGGACGACTTCAAGGGCCAGAAAATCCGCACCATGGAAAATTCCTACCACCTGGATTTCTGGCAGGCCCTGGGCGCCAAGCCCACCCCCATGAGCTTCAGCGAGGTGTATATCGGCCTCCAACAGCACACCATTGACGCCCAAGAGAATCCCTACGAGGTCATCGTCTCCAATCGGCTGTACGAGCAGCAGGACTATATTGTGGAGACCAACCACCTGCCCCACCTCATCTCCCTGATCGTCAACGACCAACTGTTCCAGAGCTTCTCGGAAGAGGACCAGGCGATTCTCACCCAGGCGGCACAGACCGCCACCCAGTACGCCCGGGAGCAGTCGGACGCCCGTATCTCCCAGCGCATTGACGTCATCGAAGAGAGCGGCACCCAGATCATCACCCTTTCCCAGGAACTTCGGGACGAGATTCGAGCGCGGTGCCAAGGGGTATACGACGCCATTGAACAGGCCATTTCCCCGGAGCTGTATCAAGGGTACACCCAATAAACGAAAAAGCGCCCCACAGGGTCGGCTCACATAGCCGCCCTGTGGGGCAATTCTTTTACGCTGGAGCCCCGGCCAAATGGCCGGGGCTCCAATCTTCATTAACCGTTGCGGCGGCGCTTCTCCACCACAACCACAGCCAGCAGCAGGCTGGTAGCGGCCAAAGCGGAGAGCACGTAGCCCATCATGTGGGCGGTGTCCCCGGTCTGGGGCACGTTGTTCTCGGGCTTCTGGGTGGCTTCCGGCTTCTGCGTGGTCTCGGGCTTGTCGGTCGCCTCAGGCTTGTCGGTGGTCTCGGGGGCTCCACCGGCGGTGAGGCCGTCCATGGCGGCGGTGAGCTGCTCCACGGCCTGATTCACCACAGCCTGGTCGTCCTCAGAGAGGCTGTTGTCTGCCATCACAGCCTGGGCATTGGCCAAAGCCGTGCGGAAGGTAGCCACAGACTCGGCCGTGTAGCTGTCCAGGTTGATACCCTCGGCCTTGTTCAGGAGCTCTTCCAGAATGGACTTGTCCGCCTTGAAGCGCTGGGCCAGAATGGCGTCCAGCAGGGCGTCGGCGGCCTTGTCCACATCCTCCTGCATGGCGTCGCCATCGGCCAGAATGTCCTTGGCAGTTGCCAGAGCGTCCACCAGCTGCTGCCAATTGGCCTGAACATACTTGTCGGCATCCTCCATCATGCCGTCTGCCCGGTCAATGAGCAGCTCCAGCATGGTCTTGTCGCCCTGGGTGAGGCCCAGGCCCCAGATGGCCTCCAGCAGGTTATCCCATGCGGCATTCACCTGCTCCTGGGTGGCGTTGGCATCGTCCAACACCGCCTTGGCCTCAGCCATGGTGTCAACAAAGTACTGCTTGGCGCTGTCGGTGACACCATCGGTGGAGAGGGTCAGAGCGTAGTCATAAGTCTTTTGCAGCAGGGTCTTGTCGGCGGCGATGGGCTTGTCCCCCACCACCACGGTCACCTGGGCGGTGACGTCCAGAGTATTCACTACGTCGCCCAAGTCCTCCAAGGTGCCAGTCAGAGTCTGAGCGCCAGAGGTCTGGGGATCATAGGTGGACACGTCCCAACTCACGGCAACCTCTTTGCTGGTCCCGTCGGAGAGCAGAACCGTCACCGTTTCGGGCAGGTTCAGGTCCTGCGCGGAGGTGCCATAGTCTGCGTTCACGTTTTCCAGAGCGTCGGTCCACAGCACGTAGGTGTCCTCCTCGCCCCGGAAGGGGATAACCTCACCATTCAGCGTGAAATCGGTGAAGGTCACGGGGACGCTGACGGTGTTCCGCTCACCGTTGCTGGTGAAGACGCCCACCTGGAGGGTCTCACTGGTGTTCAGGTTGGGAATGGTCACGTCCTCCCGGATGGGATTCCACTGGCTGCCGTCCAGGCTGTACCAGGCGGACAGCACGCCGTCCTTCTTGACCACCTTCAGGTAGCACTGGGTGTCCTGGGGATTGGCCTGGACCCAGGGCTCCTCCATGTTGCTGTTGACGTCGTTGCGGTTGGGGGCGGCGTAGATATGATGGTTATCATTCTGACCGAAGAAGCTATGATAGCGGCGCTGGGCTGCAAACAGCGCTCCAGTGTCGTCCCAGACATAGAGGGCTGCGGTCTGGAAGTCTGCGGTCATCTCAGCGTTGACCTTCACAGAAATCTCAAAGTCACCCTGGGGGATCTCCAGCACCAACTTGTTCTTGGGCACATTCTTCTGGGTGAAGTCGCCAGCCTCTGTGTCAATGGTGATCTGGTTGTCTTGGTCCTCTGCCACGGTGAGGGCGTTGGTGGGATTGACCACCGTCCACTGGTCGGACAGCTGGGCCTTGGCGGTGATGGCCACCCGACAGGTGTCAAACACGGTGCCGTCCAGGGCAGAAGCTGCGGTGACGGTGACCACACCGTCGTTCTTAGCGGACACCAGGCCGTCGGTGACCTGGGCCAGCTGGTCGTTGTCCACGCTCCAGAGGATGTCGGCGTTCTTGTAGTCCTCCGGGATGACGTCCAGGGTCAGCTGCACGCTCTCCCCTTCCTTCACAACCACGTCGCCCTCCACGATGTCGATGGTATCCACGGCGTTGAGCTGGCTCAGCCGCACCACACAGGCACCGCCCTGCTTGAGGGAAGCGGAGATGGTGTCCTCCCGGGACACGATGCGGGTGGTGCGCTGGACGTCCACGCCGCTCTCGGTATCGGTGTAGATTTCGGCCAGATACTTGCCCTCACCCAGGAAGTCCAGGGGGATGGAGGCCTCACGGGTGCCAGCGCCCTGGTTGGTGGCCAGATACCACTGCTGTCCGCTGCGGCGGGCCACGGTGATGTACTGGCCGGGCACTGTATCCAGGCCCACCGTCTCATCCCAGGCGGCGGGCAGGTTCTTCAGGAAGGAGGCGCCGGTGAGGGTCTCGTACTGCTGTACGCTGCCAGCCATACAGGGCAGGCCGCTCTCAAAGAGGATGGCGATGGCCAGCTGGTGGGCATAGGTGATGTTACCGGTGGGGGTAATGCGGGGAGTGTAGTCGGTGGGACCCACCGCGCCACGGGTCAGGGGGGCCAGGGTCAGCTGCTCATAGCGGTTGTAGCCCATCTCCTCACCGTTGATACCCTCTCGGTTGAGCACGTTGGGATATGTGCGCACTTCGCCGGTGGGCTTGTTGGCGCCGTGGACGTTGACCAACAGGCGATTCTCGGCACAGTCCTTATAAATCTCCTGCATCAGGGCGATGCGGTCCTGGCTCTCTCGGTCGAAGAAGTCCACCTTGATGCCCTTGATGCCCAGTTCGGACCAGTAGGGCAAGCGCTCGTTGCGCTGCTCCTCGGTGGCCAGGTCGTCACAGGGTACCCATGCGATGAGGCCAATGTTCCGCTCTTCGGCGTACTCTACGATCTCGGGGAACCAGTCGAACACGCCCTCGTACTTGGTCTCGCCGGGCTTGCCGTAGTCGGGGTTGTTGGGCTGCCAGCCCTCGTCCAGAATGAAGTAGTTCCAGCCCATCTCATAGGCCAGGTCCAGATAGGACTTGATGGCCTCGGGGTCCCGCTGGACGTTGAAACCACCCTGGAGCCAGGTCCAGGAGGACACGCCGGGGTCCACCCACTCGCTGAAGTGGTAAGTGTCCTCATCGGGGGCGGGGCTGAGGTTTTCCGCCATGGTGTTCTCCATGATGTCGGTGATGTCCCCGATGACGGCAAAGCGCCAAGGAGACTGGAAGGGAGCGGTGGTGCTCACGGTCTCACCCTGCTGCTGGGGATAGCCCAAGGTGAAGGTGGAGCCGGAGGCATCCAGCACGGAGCCGGTGTAGTTGCCGTCCAGAGCCGCTTCACTCATCAGCACCCAGTTGTCTCCCATCTGATAGAGGAAGGGAAGCACGATCTTTCCGCTGAGGGTGCCCGCCTCCTTCATGGAGTACAGACCCTCGTGGGAGAAGTTGCCGCTGCCGTTGGGCATGGACACGGAGGCTGCATCGGCAGGCGCAGTAAAGGAGCCCACCTCACCGTTGACCACCATCTCCTGCTCCTCATCGGTTACGATGCGATAGCGATAGGCAAAGCCGTCGTCATAGCTGCGGCACAGCACCTGGAGCTGGGCCTGGCTGTCCTCCAGGGCCAAGGTCAGGGTCACCTGATTGGCGTGATTGTGATAGGTGGAGGCTTTGCCCGAGATCATCTCATAGTCCTCGTTGATCTCGGTGACCCCCGGCTCGCCCTGCAGGGTCATACCGGTGACGAAATCGCCCAGGGAGGTCTTGATGCCCAGACGGCCATTGCTGACCACCACTTCCCCGTCCCGGGTCACGGTGTAGCGCAGGCCCCCCTCCTGGTCCAAAGCCAGGTCTGCCACGATGGCGCCGTCGGGAGAGGCCAGCGTCCAGCCGTTCTCAGTGACCTCCACCTGGGTCGTGGCAGTGAGGGTATCGCCGCCAGCCTTGGGCACGGCGGTGCCACGAATGGTGGCCACACCCGCAGACACAGCCGTGACAGCTCCGGTGGTTTCCTCCACAGAAACCACATCGGTATCTTCCGTGGCATAGGTCACGGTGTACTCCTGGGTAAAGTCCTCGGTACCGAAGATGTTCTCCACCCGGGGCACCATGACAGTACTGCCCTGGCCGGAGATGATGGAGGACTGAGCAGACAGAGTAAACCACCGCTGGTCCAGATTGGACAGGTACAGCTTGGGCTCGGCAAACAGAGCGTGGTCACAGGACATGTCCGGTCCAGACTTGGTAACCAGCTTCAGCTGCTGGGTCCCAGCCGGGATGGCCACGTCAATGTAAGCAGCGTCGCCGCTCTCCTTATAGAACACGCCGTCGCCCCAGATCTTTTGGTCGTCCGCCCACACTTCAAAGGCAGCGTCGCCCCGGTCTCTGCCTTCCCCGTCAGCACCTGTGTTGATGCCCACGTAAGCAGTGAACCGGGTGGCTTCATACCGGGAGACATCCCAAGTGGCATAGCCGTCCTGGGAGGTGCCGGGGTGAATGACAACGCCTTTGGTAAAGTCCTTCACTTCGCCGTTCATACGCAGGCGCAGGCCCTTGGCGGAAGTGTCTACGCCCTGGTTGATGCCCAGGTCACCCCAGCCTGTCTTGTAATCGGATACCGGGATGTCACTCAAATAGTAGGCCCCATCCAGTTCTTCCCCTGCATTCCGCTGAATCTGATTGCTCAGGTATGCAGCTTCTCCATCCTCCTGAGCGGAGGACGCCGGGATGGCCATAGCCACAGGTTGTATCAACATCTGCAAGCCCAGAATTCCGGCGGCCATCATCTTCCAACCTTTTTTCACGTACATTCCCTCCTCAAAGTCCGTTTCAGTGGGGCATTTGGTCCCCTATGGTCCGTGTTCCGATATCTTGGTCTGCGGTACGGTGATCCGGCGCACCCTGGCGCCCTCTTATATTTCCCTCCCCTTCCAGATTGCACCACATCCGAATTCAAGCTTATCTTACGACCACACCCTTTTAATG
Organism: Pseudoflavonifractor sp. An187; assembly: GCF_002160275.1. Classification (NCBI taxonomy): domain Bacteria; kingdom Bacillati; phylum Bacillota; class Clostridia; order Eubacteriales; family Oscillospiraceae; genus Pseudoflavonifractor; species Pseudoflavonifractor sp. An187. The sequence continues at coordinate 73,672 of NZ_NFKG01000008.1, forward strand.
TCAACAGCTTTGTGCAATGTCCGTAATATTTCAAAAGTCCATCGTAATATTTTGTAAGTTATGCATATGCCCTCCCAAAAAATGGAGCTCCGGCATTTAGCCAGAGCTCCATTTGGATTGATTATTTTAGCCGTTGCGGCGGCGCTTTTCCACCACAACTGCACCCAGCAGCAGGCTGGCGGCAGCCAGAGTGGAGAGCACGTAGCCCATCATGTGGGCGTTGTCCCCGGTCTGGGGCACGTTGTTCTCAGGCTTCTGGGTGGCCTCGGGAGCGCCACCGGCGGTGAGGCCGTTCATGGCATCGCTGAGGGCAGCCACAGCGG
>NZ_NFKG01000009.1:0-71715 GCF_002160275.1 Pseudoflavonifractor sp. An187
CTCCCGAATTTCCCAGGGCAATGCCAGGGTAGCCACGGGCCGGGCAAGCCACGGCCCCTACCACAGCGCAACAGGATAGTGCGGCAGAAACTTTCGGCGGCGGGAACGCCGCTTGGCCAGGGTAGGCCCGGCTGTGGAAACCACCTGGCGATAGGGCCAGCTGCCCCGTGTGGCCTGGTGTGGTGGCAGAACTAGGCGCCACAGCAAGGGTAACGGGCCGAACACCAGCTTGACGCAGGTCCAGCCTCGTACCCCAAGGGAGGTTCTTAGGGGGGAACGCCCTAAGTGGCTTTTCGTCCATTTTGGCCACTCAAAATGGACCCCCAGCGGGTAGCGTTTTCCTTGACAATTTCATTCTACAGTTGTAGAATACAGTTAGATACTATAAGTGTAGAAGGAGGGATACCATGAACCACACCATCCGCCGCTTACCCGACACGGAGCTGGAGGTGATGCAGGCCCTGTGGGCCAGTGACACCCCCGTCCCCCGTGCCCAACTGGAAGAGCGTTTGGCCCAGACCCACCCCATGGCCACCACCACCCTTCTGACCCTGCTGTCCCGGCTGAGTGAAAAGGGCTTTGTCCGGGTGGACAAAGAGGGCCGCAAGAGCCTCTACGCCCCCCTGGTCACCCGGGAGGACTATCTGGCCGCCCAGAGCCGCAGCTTCATCCAGAAGCTGTGTGGGGGCAGCCTGTCCACCTTTGCCTCGGCGTTGTGTGACAGCGGACTGAGCAAGGAGGAACTGGAAGAGCTTCGGGAGCTTCTGAAAGAAGGTGACTGAGTATGTTCCGCATCCTCATTTTCCTGGTCCTGTCCCTGCTCATGGCAGGAACCGCCTACTCTCGCTACGATGCTCTCATGGGCAACGATGGCATCCCCGACCTGGGCAACCACCCCTCTTACCTGCCCTACTACCCCGCTATGCTGCTGCTGGTGATGGTCACGCTATGCCCAGTGCTTCTCACCCCTTTCATCGGCTTTGCCCGGGCAGCGGACATTACCTTTTCCTCCTATGGTGGGTTGTTTCTCCACGTCAGCCTGTATTATCTGGTGCTGTTAGCCCTGATGCCCCACCTCCGAGGCCGCATCAGCGCCCGGACCTGCGCCATGCTGTGGGTCATCCCCAACGTGCTCTACCTCACCACCTACTCCACCTTTACCCCGCCCCGGCCCTGGCTCATCATCCCCCTGCCGGGACACGGGTGGACCCTGCTGTTGTGGGTATGGCTGGTGGGCCTGGTGGGGGTGCTGGCCTTTCACATCGTCCAGCACCTGCGCTTCCGCCGCCGCATCCTGGCCCCCGCCGTCCCCGCCACTGACCCCCTGACCCGGTATATCTGGGAGGAGGCCCTGAAGGAGGCGGGCTTCCGCAACCCCAAATATCAGCTGGTGATCTCCCCGGAGGTGAAGACCCCCCTGTCCATCGGCCTTCTGCCCCGCTGCACCCGGGTGGTGCTGCCCACCCGCTCCTACACCCGGGAGGAGCTGTACTGGGTCATTCGCCACGAGGTCATTCACCTGGCCCGTCAGGACAGCTGGAGCAAGTTCTTTCTCCTGTTCTGCACCGCCATCTGCTGGTTTAACCCCCTGATGTGGGTGGCCATGAAACGCTGCGCCCAGGACCTGGAGCTGAGCTGTGACGAGACCGTGCTCCTCTTCGCCCACCAGTCCCAGCGCAAGGAGTACGCCGCCCTGCTGCTGAACACCGCCGGGGATGCCCGGGGCTTCACCACCTGCCTGTCTGCCTCCGCCGCCACCCTGCGCCGCCGCCTGGAGCAGGTGCTCTCCCCCGCCGCCCGCTCCAGCGGGGCCGTTGTGGTGGGGGTACTCTTCTTCCTGGCGGCCATCACCTGTGGCAGCGTCACCCTGGCCTATGATACCGCCCCGGCCGCTCAGGTGCTCTACTCCGCCGGGGACACCGCCCAGTACCAGGTGGACGGCGTCCACCTGAGCCCGCCCCATGCCCAGGCGGAGAACACCCCATATACCCTCACCGCCCCCCAGGCCTTCCACGACTACCTGTCCGGGCTGTCCCTGTCCCGGCTGATGGGGACCTACACCCTGCCAGAGACGGACTGCTCCTTCTTTCTGGAAGGCCCGGACAACTCCAAACTCATCGTCATCTCCCACCAGGTCATGGAGGTGACCGAGCTGGGCCATGATAGCTACCCTACCTACTACCATATTTCTCAGGAGGTAGACTGGGACTACCTCCTGAGCCTGATGGAGGCCTCCCCGCACTCATGGACTTGAAAAAAACCATTGCACTTTGGAGACATTTGGTGTATTATCACAGATGCAATCAAAACACAGGGGAGCTTGTGAGGCAAGCTGAGAGGAAGCCGTATCGCTTCGACCCTTGAACCTGATGCGGATCATGCCGCCGTAGGGAGTCATATGGAACCATTGTGACCAGGAGACATCCCCACAGGTGTCTCCTGGTTTTGTATACCTCAACAAAAGGGGGGAAAATGGGCATCCACGGTGAGTCCGTGGCGGGCTGAGGGGGAGCGCCCTGGGCCTGTATGACAGCGATGGGAAGCCGTGTTCCGGCGTGAGAGGAGACCAGTAAGTCTCGACCGATTCCGGAACGTCTGATTCCGTTGACGAGAGTGAGTTGCGAGAAATTTTGTGTCAGAAAAAGGCGCATATTTGCAGAAATACTTTGTGTATTTCAAAAATATGCAACGCATTTATGGCGCATAAATTTCCGCAAGGCACCGAAGGCAGATGGATTCAGAGGTTCCGAGTTCCTCCGGGGAGCGTCGCTGTCTCATGCCGTTTCTCCCGGAACTGTTACGAGGTGTAACCAAGATGAAAAATACCAAAGTTCTCAAACTGACCCTGGCGGGCATCCTGTGCGCGGTGGCCGTGGTGGGCAGCATCTTCTCCTTCCCCGTCTTCGGCAGCAAATGCGCCCCGGTGCAGCACATGGTCAACATCCTCTGTGCCGTGCTCCTGGGCCCCTGGTACGGGGTGGGCGTGGCCTTTGCCGCCTCCCTGCTGCGCAACCTGCTGAGCCTGGGCACCCTGCTGGCCTTCCCGGGCAGCATGTGCGGAGCGCTGCTGTGCGGGGTGGTGTACTGGAAGACCCGCCGTCTGCTCCCCACCCTGGTGGCGGAGGTGTTCGGCACCGCCATTCTCGGCGGCCTGTGCGCCTACCCCATGGCCATCCTCTTTATGGGTGCCAACGCCGCCCAGGTGGCCTTTTACGCCTACATCATCCCCTTCCTGGTGTCCACCGCCGGGGGCGCCATCCTGTCCGGGGTGATTCTCTTCTCCCTGGACAAGGCCGGGGCCCTGAAGGGCATGCAGCATAAGATTTCCGCCTGACTCCATCGTTGGAGGGCTTGCCGCTGATTGTGGCAGGCCCTCCCTTTTTTGTATCCGGGCGGAACATTTTCTGCTACAATGACACAGAGAATACACATCCCCCGGGTATCCTGAGGGGGAAAGGAGGCGGGAGCATGGAGACCCGTATCTTAATTGCCGAGGACGACCCCCGTCTGCGGGAGGTCCTGTGCGACTACTTTGCCAGCAAGGGCGTCCGCCCCATCCAGGCGGAACACGGGGCGCAGGCCCTGGAATGGGCGGAAAGCCAGGAATTTGACGCGGTGTTGCTGGATATTATGATGCCCAAGCTGGACGGGCGCAGCGTATGCCGGGCCCTGCGGCGCACCCAGGACGTGCCCATCCTCTTCCTCACCGCCCTGTCCGACGAGGAGGACACCCTGCTGGGCTACGAGCTGGGGGCGGACGACTACATCACCAAGCCCTTCAACCTGTCGGTGGTGTACGCCAAGACCATGGCCCTCATCCGCCGCAGCCGGGGCAGTGTGCGAGCCGGGGACCGGATGGAGCTGGACGGGCTAGCCCTGTCCCTGTCCGCCCAGAAGGTGTACCTGGAGGGGGAGGAAATTCCCCTCACCCCCAAGGAGTACGCCCTGCTCCACTGCCTGATGTCCCACCGGGGCCAGATTTTGAGCCGGGAGCAGCTGCTGCGCCACAGCTGGGGCTACGACTACCAGGGGGACGACCGGGCGGTGGACACCCACATCCGCCGCCTGCGGGAGAAATTGGGCCCCTGGGCCGGGCACATCCGCACCGTCATCAAGGCGGGCTACCGATTGGAGGGGTGAACATGGCAGACACCAAAAAACGCCGTCCCCGTGCCCGGCCCACCCTCACCGGGCTTCTCTGCCTGGCGATGCTGGTGCCCTGGCTTCTCTGTATGGGGCTGCTCACCGCAGCCGTAGCCCAGGGGGAGGGCAACGCCCTGGCCATCCGGTACAGTGACCAGGCCCGGCAGCAGGTCATCCAGTCCTCCCTGCCCTGGGGCCAGGTGGATGGGTGGGGGTGGAACGCCCGCTACTTTCTGGGGGCCTCCGGCCTCTTCGATGCCATGGGCAACCCCCTGGGGGGCAGCTGGCAGGACTTCCTCGCCCTGGAGTCTCTCACCCAGGAGGAATATGAGGCGGAGGTGGAGACCTCGGGCCGCTATGCCCGGGCCATCCTGGACCGGGCCTGTCTTACCGAGGGGGCACGGAGTGATATGGAGACAGGCTATTTCGACTTGCACCCCCAGCCCCTGCGCCTGGAGGGGGTCTTGGAGGATGCCATCTTCACCCCCCGCACCATTTCCTTCTGGTCCACAAGGTCTCAGAACCCCACCTGGGTCCAAATCTACGACGATCCCACAGCCATCCACCCACAGGCGCAGACCGTCACCCTCTACGCCACCCGGTATCACGCCTGTTGCCCCCCGGAAACCTCCCCCCTCACCTACCGGGGAACCCGATATGACAGCCTGTCCCAGCTGGTGGAGACCCTGGGGCCCGACCTGCTGAACGCTAATGTCCCGGTGCAGCTGTGGAGCTGGCCCAACCTGCTGGTGGGCACCGCAGTCTCCACGGACCAGGGCATTCTGGTGTGCGGGGTGTGGGCGGACCTGTGGCCCCTGGTCTGGGAACGCCTTTGGTGGGTATACCTGCTCACCCTTGGGCTGTGCGTGCTGCTCCTTGGGGTTCTTCGGCGGGTGCTGGTCCGTGAGCTTTTGGCCCCCATCCAGCAGCTGTCCCAGGCCCTGGACACCCGGCAGAAGTGGCTGCTGCTGCGCCCCAGCCAGGTGTGCCGCTGGCAGGAGGGCCACAAACTTCAAGAACAGTTCCAGGCCCACGGGGCGGAATATCGGGAGCAGAAGGACGAGATTCAGCGGCTCAACCAGGCCCTCACCTATGCCCAGGCCGCCGAGGAGCACCGCCGCACCTTTACCAGCCACATGGCCCACGAGCTGAAAACCCCCTTGGCGGTGATTCACAGCTACGCCCAGGGGCTGCAAGAGCACATCGCCGAGGACAAGCGGGAGAAGTACCTGGCCACCATTTGCAGCGAGGCAGAGCGGATGAACGGCATGGTGCTGGAGCTTCTGGACCTGTCCCGGCTGGAGGCGGGGCGGGTAAAGCTGCGCCGGGAAAATTTCTCCCTGTCCCAGCTCACCCGCTCCACCCTGGAAAAGCTGGCCCCCTCTCTGGAGGCCAAGGGGCTGCGGCTGTCCACCGCTCTGGAGGCCCCCGCCCCCGTCCTGGCCGACCGGGGCCGGATGGCCCAGGTGGTGGAAAATCTGCTCACCAACGCCGTCAAATACACCCCTGCCGGGGGTGAGATTGGGGTGGAGGTGGCCCAGACCGACCGCCACACCACCCTGCGGGTAGCAAACGACTGCCCGCCCATCTCCCAGGAGGAGCTGGACCAGCTCTTTGAGCCCTTCTACCGCCGGGAGGACGCCGCCCCCGGGGAGGGCACCGGGCTGGGGCTGGCCATTGTGCGGCACATTGTGCAGCTCCACGGGGGCAGCTGCCAGGCCAGCGCCACCCCCGGCGGGGTGGTCTTCACCGTGACGTTGTGAAACGTGTTGCCGCCGTCAGCCTGGCTGTCGGCAGACCGTTGTAGGGGAGGGGCTTGCCCCTCCCGAGTCCCCAGGGCAATGCCAGAAAACCAGCGGGCCGGGCAAGCCCGGCCCCTACGCCCGTTGATAAAAACCACTCTATCTGCACTAAAAGGAGGACTCCGGCCAGTGGGCCGGAGTCCTCCTTTTTACAGCTCAATTTTCACATGTTCCCCCTCATGGCTCTCCACCTCCACCAGGGTCCACCTGGGGTGGCGGCGGCGAAACCGGTGCAGCTCTTTGACAAACACCATCAGCTGCTTCCGGGTCATATGGGTCCCGTGTTTCTCCAGCCCCCAGCACAGCAGCCCCGCCGTCAGGCCATTGAACACCAGCCGGGTGGGAATGGGGATGTTGAGATGAGAGTCCTTGTCTTTGACGATGATGCGCATGGGCTCACTCCACGAAGATGCGCACGGTGTCCCCCTGGGCGGACTCCACTTCCACCAGGTTGCCCACCGAGCCGCACCGTACCAGATCCAGAATCTTGCCCAGGTCAATGCCCTTCAACGCGTCGGTTCCGGTAAACTGGGTCACATCCATCCCCATGTCCAAGGCCGCCTCCACCAGGCCCAGGGGCAGATTCACCCGCACCTTGTCCCCTTCGGCAGAGTCCACCACAATGCGCAGCACCATGTCCTTCAAATCCTTGCGCTGCTCGGCGGGCAGCACCCGCACGGCAGGGACTTCCGGCTCGGCCTTGCCGGACAGCAGCTCATCCACGCTCACCCCCAGGATTTTTGCCAGCTTTGGCAGCAGGGTGATATCCGGGCAGGTCTGGTCGTTCTCCCACTTACTCACCGCCTGAGGGGTCACCCCCAGCTGCTGCGCCAGTTCGTCCTGTTTCAGCCCCTTGTCCCGGCGCAGGGCGGCAATTCTCTTTCCCAACGTGGTCTCCATAACCATCTCTCCTTTTTCGTTTCTACCCTTACCTTACCCTCTGGCCCCGGAAAACGGAAGGGCTCATCCGTTGAGTGGCCCCCAATCCGCTCAACCAAATGGGGATTATCCCCTCAACCAGCGGTTGATTGGGTGGAAATCGGCGTAAAAACGGGCTGCGGACCAAATTCCCGCAGCCCGTTTGCTCACTTCACTTTTTTCAGTGCTGCCAGCACCTTGTCCTGGCAGGGCATCCGCTCCCGGCGGGGAAAGGTCTGCTCAAACCAGCCCCGCAGCGCCTTGGCCTGGTCCACAGGCAGCTGGGACAGGTAGGGGATGGTGGCCCCCTGGGCCGCCATCAGGGTGTAGTACACCACCGGGTCGTCCTTGTGCTCCAGGGGCTGGCGGAGGATATACTCCACCGCCTGGGGCCGCCGGGCCGGGTCCAGGTCCGCCAAGGCCGCCTCCACATCTCGCACCAGCTTTTCATGGCAGGGGTTGTCCGCCGGACCGCCCCCCAGGCCAAAGGCCCCGTCCCACAGCTTCCGGTCCCGGTTCAGCTGGGCCACCAGGTCCAGATAGGCTCCATACAGCTGTTCCAGTTCTTCCATGTCCGTCACCTGCCGTTATCGCATCTTCTTCAGCAGCGCCACCAGCCGCCGCTGCACCGGGGTCTGCTCCCGGCGGGGGTAGGAGCGCTCATACCACCACTGTAGGTCCCGGGCCTCCTCCGCCGTCAGGTCCTTGAGGTAGGGCATCACCACCCCGTGCACCGCCACAAACATCCAGTACACCGTGGGGTTGCGCTTGTGCTCCAGGGGCTGGTGGAAGATGTACTCCACCGCCTCCCGCCGCTCGGTCTCCGGCACCTGGGCCAAGGCCGCCTCCACCTGCTGGACAAACTGCTGGTGGAAGGAGTTGGGAGCAGGGCCGCCGATGAGTCCATAGGCCCCCTGGAACGGCCGTTTCTGGTTCTGGGGCAGGGCCGCCTGCTCCAAATATTCCCGGTACAGTCTGAGTAATTCTTCCATGTCGTTCTCCCGCCAACTCCCTGGCCATAGGGTATTTTCTTCCATTGTAGCCGCTGGCCTCCCCCCTGTCAACGGTGGAATGTTTCCAAGGCGTAAACAAATTGTAACCATTCTTAACCCCTCTGTTGTTGTACCGGGGCTTTTGCGTCGATATAATAATGATATCTGAACCAAGGAGGTAATTGTATGCGTCGGACCCTGCTGTGTACCCTGTGCATGCTCATGTGCATGGCGCTGTCCGCCTGCACTGCCGCCCCTGCTGCTTCCCCGGACCCGGCCTCCATCGGCTCCTCCAGCCAGTCTCTCACGGGCACCTGTACCCCCGACCCTGACGAGACCGACACGTTGCCCGACGTGTCCCGGGATATCCCCGCCTATCAGCCCGATGTGGAGACCCCCCTGTCCTATGAGTACGACGGCGCCGTCCTCACCGCCAACGGGCTGCGCCATTACAGCCTCCAGGGCTATTCCATCGTCTATGACCCCAACCTCTTCACCCGCCAGGGGTGGGAGAACGGGGACGCCTATCTGATCAGCGAGGGCAACTACCTGTCGGTAAACCGTCTCAACGGCATGGACGCCGTCACCCTCCGCCAGGGCCTGATCCTCCAGGAGGAGATTCCCGACCTGGGCCAGCAGGTCCAGGTGGGCAGCGGAACCTATACCGCCCACACCCTGGTGGTCAGTCCCCAGGACGGCATTTACCGCCAATTCTGGATTCTGGAACTGGGGCCCAACTCCTCGTTGTTGGTGGAGCAGTCCTACGTCATGGAGGACCCCAATGCCACTCAGTACCAAGCCATTCAGAAGGCCATGCTGGACACCCTCACACTGGAGTGATCTCACCAAATCCCGGCGGCTGCACGGACGTTGCAGCCGCCGGATTTTTCACGGGAAAATCCCTTGCAATTGACACATCCTATGGTATACTCATGCAGGCACTTATGTTTCCAGAAAGGAGTCTGGAGAATGAATTACGAATTACTGTTGGAAGGCTGGTGTGAGCTGGGCCTGGGACTGCTCCACTCGGGAGCGGAGATCTACCGGGTGGAGGACACCCTCCACCGTCTGGCCCGGGCCTACCACCTCACCTGTGAGGTGTTCGCCATTCCCAACTGTCTCATGGTCTCGGTCACCGACCCGGAGGGCCGGGTCCACACCCGAATGCGCCAGGCCACGGTGTCGGGCACCGACATCGAGGGCATTGAGCGCTACAACGCCCTGTCCCGCCGCCTGTGCGCCGACCCGCCCCAGGACCCCCAGGACTTCCTGCTGGCGGTGCGGCAGACCGCTGCCTCCATCCGCCGCTATCCCGCCCACTACCAGCTGGTGGGCTATTTTGTGGGCTCTCTGTTCTTCTCCCTGTTCTTCTCGGGAGGCTGGCTGGAGTCCCTGGTGGCCTCCCTGTCCGGCCTGCTGTGCGGCATGTGTATGCTGGCCCTCAACCGCACCCGCTCCAACTTCTTCATCAACACCATGGCCAGCGGCTTTGTGCTGGCGCTGGTGGTGTATGTGGCCCTGGGGCTGGGGCTGCCCATCAACCCCGGTACCGCCGTGGTGGGCTCCATCATGGTGCTGGTGCCCGGCCTGGTGTTCACCAACTTTATGAGCAACCTGCTCACCGGGGACATTGTCTCCGGCCTGTCCACCTTCACCCGGGCGGTGCTCACCGCCGGGGCCATCGCCCTGGGCACCGGCGCCGCCATGGCCCTGTGTCAGAACCTCTTCCCCAACTCCAACCCCCTCACTGCTGTGGCAGTCTACTCCCCCCTGGGGTATTGCTTCTTCGCCTTTATGGGGTGTCTGGGCTTCTGCCTACTCTACAACGTCCGGGGCATAGGCTCCTTTTTGTGCTGCCTGGGCGGCGCTTTGGGCTGGGCGGTGTACCTGCCGGTGATGTGGCTGACGGACAACAACGTGTTTATCTCCAACCTGGCCGCCTCGGTGGGGGTGGCCATCTACGCCGAGATCATGGCCCGGCTGCGCAAATGCCCCACCATCTCCTACCTGGTGGTGTCCTACTTCCCCCTGGTCCCCGGCTTCACCGTGTATCAGGCGGTGGACTACGGCATTCGGGGAGAATCCCAGCTGTTTCTGGAGACCATGATTCGCACCTTCGGCATCTCCGGCTGCATCGCCCTGGGCACCCTGCTGGTGTCCACCGCCGTGCGCATGTACTGTACCCGAAAGGAGAAACCCCATCTATGAGCCGCTACCAAACCGTCCTGTTGGACGCCGATATGACCCTGATGGACTTCCACCGCTCGGAGCGGGAGGCCCTGCGGGAGGTCTTCACCCGCCGGGGCTACGACTTCGGCCCCGAGGAGGAGGCCCTGTACCAGAAGATCAACAACGCCCTGTGGGACGCCTTCGCCCGGGGCGAGATCGACCAGGACTTTCTGGGGGTGGAGCGGTTTGCCGCCTTCATGCGGGTACGGGGCGGAAATCACGACCCCCGGGCCTGGAACTGGGAGTTTGTCAACACCGTGGGCAAAGGGGCCTATCTGCTCCCCGGGGCCTGGGAGTTCTGCGAGAAGCTCAACGCCATGGGCCTGACCCTGGCCATTGCCACCAACGGCATGCCGGCGGCCCAGCGAGGCCGCTATGAGGGCACTCACCTAGACACCCTCATCCCCAACCTGTTCATCTCCATGGAGCTGGGGGTGCAAAAGCCCATGCCCGGCTTCTTCGACAAGGTGTGCGACGCCCTGCACATCACCGACCGCTCCACCGTAGTCATGGTGGGAGACGGCCTGGGCAGCGACATTTTAGGGGGCAATCGCTCCGGTATCGACACCATCTGGTATAACCCCCAGAACCAGCCCCTCACCGGACCCGCCCGCCCCACCTACACCGCCGCCTCCTACGACGATATCATCCACATTTTGGAATGACTGAGCCCCACATCTTTGGAATATTTTTGCCAAAATTAAAACTCTCATAATACTTTGTTACCGCTTTGTAGTTGACCCCCCTGTACCCCCGTGATATCATGAGTTGAGCTTAGCGGAAAACAAGGAGATCTCGGATGATGAGAAAGAAAAACTGTGGATTTTATTCTATATTGGCGACCGTCTGTCTGATCTCTCTGCTGTCCGGCTGCGGCCGTTCCACTGCAGAGCATACGGAAGCCCCCACCGCCAGCACGGCGGTCCAGACCCAGCGCCCGGCGGCCATCACTGCCGCCCCCACCCCGGTGCCTACCCCCACGCCCGTGCCCACCCAGGCGCCCTCTGCCGCGCCTACCCCGGCACCCACACCCAAGCCCAACCACAACTCCTACAATGGCACCTACACCCTGGGCACCTTCGTGCCGGAAAGCGCCCAAGTGGATGACAGCTGGTTTTCCACCGCCGCCTTCCTGGGTGACTCCCGCACCGAGGGCCTCCAGGCCTACAGCGGCCTGAAATACGGCGATTTCTTCTACTCCCGGGGCATGAACGTGTTCCGTGTGGATGACGAGGACTACAAAGTGGTGACCATTGACGGCCAGAAATACACCATTTTGGAGGCTCTGGCCCGAAAGCAGTACCAGAGCGTGTACATCATGATGGGCATCAACGAGCTGGGCTATCCCGCGGCCAGCTTCCGCTCGGGGCTGTCCAAGCTGTTGCAGCGGGTCAACGAGATTCAGCCCAATGCCGTCATCTACCTCCAGACCCTGCCCCCGGTGAATGAAGAGGTGGCTCAGAAAAACAAGCTGGACCCCTCTCTGAACAACACCAACGCGGCAACCTTTAACCAGATCATCAAAGAGCTGGCGGCCCAGTACAAAGTGGCGCTCATCGACACCGCCTCCGTGTACCGGGACCAAAACGGCTCCCTGCCCGCAGACCTGGCCTCCGACGGCGTCCACTTTGTCCCCAGCGCCTACCGCCGCTGGGTGGACTACATGGCCAGCCACACCTTGAGCTTCCAGAGCTTTGACGCCAGCCGGAAGTAACCCCCAAAAACGATCAGAGGAAGTGCATCCATTATGAGAAAGAAATTGGCAGTATTGTTCGCCGCCCTGCTGGCGGTCAGCCTGGTGGGTTGCTCCAACAGCGCCCCCAAAACCTCCTCCGGTTACACCGTGGACGACGCCCAGGTGCTGCTGGACGCCGGGGTGTTTGACGGTGAGATGGGCCAGATCGACCTGGACACCGTGGCCATGCTCTACGACATTGACCGGGACACCATTCAGGACGGCGTGAGCTACCTGGCCTCCAACACCTCGGTGAGCGCCGACGAGCTGACCATCCTGGTCCTCACCGACGAAGAAGCCGCCAAGACCGCCGAGACCGCCTGTGAGAAGCGGCTGGACCACCAGCTGAAAACCGCCAAGAACTACACCCCCGCCGCTGTGCCCCGCCTGGAGGGCGGCGTGATTCGCCGCCAGGGCAACACGGTGCTGCTGGCCGTGGGCGACCCCTCCAAACTGCCCGGTGTGGTGGACCAGCTGGGGAACTGAGAACAGACAAAAAGGATGCTCGTTTTGGCGAGCATCCTTTTTTTCATGTTCAAGTGAATAACGAAGAATGAATCGTGAAGAAGTATGGTGTGCCTGCGGCACGGATTTCAATTTGGGGCGGAGACTTGAGGGCCTGCATTCTTCATTTTTCATTTATCATTCTTCATTCATCTCGTCTGTCCGTCTCCCCGGACGATGTACTTATAGGTGCACAGCTCGCCCAGGCCCATGGGGCCACGGGCGTGGAGGCGCTGGGTGGAGATGCCCATCTCACAGCCCAGGCCGAACTGGCCTCCGTCGGTGAATCGGGTGGAGGCGTTCCAGTACACCGAGGAGCTGTCCACCTGGGTGGTGAAGGCCCGGGCGGCGGCCTCGTCGGAAGTGATGATGGCCTCGCTGTGGCCGGTGGAGTGGGCGTTGATGTGGTCGATGGCCTCGCTTACGCTGTCCACCACCCCCACGGCCAGGATGTAGTCCAGAAACTCCGTGTCGAAGTCCTGGTCCCCCGCCGGGGTGCCGGGGATGATGGCGGCGGCCCGAGCATCCAGCCGCAGCTGCACCGGGTTGGCCTGCCGTCCTTTTACCAGTCTGGCATAGACCATGGGCAGGAACTGCTCTGCCACGTCCGTGTGCACCAGGCACACCTCACAGGCGTTGCACACGGAGGGCCGGGAGCACTTGGCATTCTCCAAAATATCCAGGGCCATATTCAAGTCGGCCGCTTGGTCCACATACACATGGCAGATGCCGGTGCCCGTCTGGATGACGGGGACGGTGGCCTGCTCCACACAGGCCCGAATGAGCCCCGCTCCGCCCCGGGGAATGAGCAGGTCCACCAGGCCGTTGGCCTGCATCAGTTCCGTAGACGAGGCCCGGGTGGTGTCCTCCACCAGCACCACGCTGTCTCCCGGCAGCCCCGCCTGCTCCAGGCCAGCTTGCAGGGCCGAGACAATGGCGGCGGCGGACTGGTGGGCCTCCTTGCCGCAGCGCAGCACGCAGGCAGACCCGGCCTTGAGGGCCAGGGCGGCGGCGTCCGAGGTGACGTTGGGGCGGCTCTCATAGATGATGGCGATGACACCCATGGGGCTGGCGGTCTTTTCAATGACCAGGCCGTTGGGCCGCTCTTCCCGGCGCAGCACCTGACCCACCGGGTCGGGCAGCTGGGCCACTTCCCGCATGCCTGTGGCCATGTCCTGAATGCGCTGGGGGGTGAGGAGGAGGCGGTCCAGCATCACCGGGGCGATGGTGCCCTTGGCCCGCTCCATGTCCTGGGCGTTGGCGGCCAGAATGTCCGCCTCATGGGCCTCCAGCTGGTCTGCCATACACAGCAGAGCCTGGTTTTTCTCCTCCGTGGTGGCCGCTGCCACCTGTTTTTTTGCCGCCTTGGCGCGGCGCAGCAGTTCCTGGGTGGTCATACGTGTTCCTCCTTTTTGGCGCAGAATCGGGTGCCCACCGGCTTCCCCTCCGCCAGATCATACAGCAGCTCCGGGTGCTCGCCGTGGGAGATGACCATGTCGCAGCCCTGCTCCATGACCATCTGGGCCGCCCGCAGCTTGGTGGCCATGCCGCCGGTGCCCAGGGTGGTGCCCGCTCCTCCGGCCAGGGCCAGTATTTCCGGGGAAATATGGTCCACTCGGTCGATGAGTTGGGCATTGGGGTCTTTATGGGGGTCGGCGGTGTACAGCCCTTGGATATCACTGAGCAGCACCAGCACATCCGCATGGATGCAGCAGGCCACCACGGCCCCCAAGGTGTCGTTGTCCCCCACCTTGATCTCGGCGGTGGCTACGGTGTCGTTTTCATTGATGACGGGGAGTACCCCCAGCTCCAGCAGCCGCTCCAGGGTATTCTGGAAGTTCTCTCTCCGGTCCGGGTGGTCGATGTCCTCCCCGGTGAGGAGGATTTGGGCCACGGTGTGGTTGTACATGGCAAAGAGTCGGTCGTAGGTGTACATCAGCTCACACTGGCCCACCGCCGCGGCGGCCTGCTTGGTGGGCATATCCTGGGGCTTGCCGGGCAGGTTGAGCTTGCCCACCCCCATGCCGATGGCGCCGGAGGAGACCAAAATGGTCTCGTGTCCTGCATTCTTCAAGTCAGACAGCACCTTCACCAGCTGCTCCACATGGCGGATATTCAACAGGCCCGTGGGGTGTGCCAGGGTGGAAGTGCCGATTTTCACCACAATTCTCATAACATGTCCTCTCGCTTTAGTGTGTTAGATTGGAGTTATCATACCACGGGGGGCAAAAAAAAGAAAGCCCCTTTTGAAGGGGCTTTCGGGACTGGTTCGTGGACAACTATGGAATGAAGAATGAATAGTGAATAATGAATAATTATGGTGTGCCGCTGGGGCGGCACGGATTTCATTAAAAGGGCGTAGGGGAGGGGCTTGCCCCTCCCGAATTTCTCAGGGCAACGCCAAGGAATCGGCGGGCCGGGCAAGCCCGGCCCCTACCACTTCTACCGATGTCCACCGTATGTCCTAGGGTGTACAAACAGCCTCCAGGGCCTGCATTCTGCATTCTTCATTTTTCATTCTTCATTTAATAGCGGCGCACCACCGCCACCACCCGGCCCAGAATGGAGCACCCCTCCCCGTCAATGGGCTGGTACTCCCCGCTGGAGTTCTCCGGGTACAGCCACACGTGGCCATTTTCCCGGCGGAAGGTCTTCACCGTGGCCTCGTCCTCAAACAAAGCCACCACAATGTCCCCGGGGTTCACCTCCGGCTGCTGGTGCACCACCACCAGGTCGCCGGGGAGAATTCCCGCCTCGATCATGGACTCCCCCCGCACCCGCAGGGCAAAGTGTTCCCCCACCCGGCCCCCGGTGTCAAAGGTCAGGTAGTCCTCAATGCACTCCTCGGCCAGAATGGGGCTGCCGGCGGCCACCGAGCCCACCAGAGGCACCTGGTCCCGGCGGTTGTGGCAGCCGTCGGTGATGGTGATGGCCCGGGTCTTCCCCTCCGCCTGGCTGATGAGCCCCGCCTCCCGCAAGCCCTTCAAATGAAAGTGCACCGTGGAGGGGGATTTGAGCCCCACATGCTGGGCAATCTCCCGCACCGAGGGAGGGTATCCGTTCTCCTGGGCGAAGGACAAAATGTAGTCGTAAATCTCCTGCTGCTTGTGGGTCAATTTACTCATGTGGCCCCGCCCCTTTCTCGCTGATTCCGTCATTTTTTTCATTGTACCATGTCCCCGCCACGATGTCAAACATTTGTTCCATTTTTGTTGGTTTGATAATTAAATTAACACATATCTTGCATAATAGGCACTGTTGTCTACTCTTCCTAATATTCATTAGATAATCATATATTTTTCGTCTTTTATTTTCTATATCGAGTTAGCACTAAAGCCTACTCAGATAATGGAATTATTTGTTTTTCTGTGATATAATTTATTACAGTAAATCTCAAAACTCTAAGGAGGGAAAAAAATGAATTCTAAATTTGCCTCATACATAATTTCTTTGCTTGCAGCTTTCAATACATTAATTTCATTCATTCGAACTATTACAGAAACTATATATGCACTCTCCAATAATCAGCCACTCAATATTTTTGAAATGTGTCTCTCAATATCGTCAGTTGTCTTCTCCCTTTTAATTCTTATAATCTTTTCATATCATAATAAATGGTACGAAGATGCATATAAACTAATGCTCATATTGGCAAAAAACAATAAGTTACATCCTATTCGATCGCTCATTATGATTTTAGAATCACGAAAAAAGCTGGAAAACTACAATTTTAACATTAGTAGGGCCACATTTTGTTACCAAATCACGCCTTCTCACTCAACTTCTCGTACACATGACGTGACATATACATTACAACTTGAGATACGTCTATCCTGGCTTGAAAAACATTTTTTTTCATACCAGATTAGCCGCAACCGTCTTCCTTCTCTCAAATATTATGCAATTTGCGAAAATAGTAAGCCTAACCTCGAGTATATAAAAGTTGAAAATGATATCTTGGAAAACACAATTTTGGTACCCGCAACGCTTTCAGGAGAAAGCGGTGACACATCTGAAGAATTTTCTGGTCTTTATGTTTTCAACAATCTTCAAATTCCTTCTAATCTATTGCACCGTGGCCAAATAAAGCTTGAAATCAAATACACCGTTCCAAATCAAATCATAAGTGGCGCACAGCAATATACTTTTGTAATTATCCCTATAAACTACGGAAGAAAAATACATGACTTGGATATTTCAATTATGGGGAATCTACCATCAAAACCCAAGCTTCAAGTTTACTCACCCACCGTTCCCACCTATGATGAACGCCATGTGCCACAGTTTGAATGCCCAAAGTCCGGGCACTACCACTCCTATCTAAATCATCCATCCAATAAAAGCGTATACATAGCTCAAATTGATTTACCTACACCTGAAAAATAGAAGGAGATGATAATCAAATGATTGATTATAAACGTGTGTCGACAGAAGATATTCCACTTTTAGTGCACAACAGAATCGATTTATTGCTTGATGCCAATAGCTTACAGGATATAGCAGCACTTGATTTAGTAAAAGAACAGCTGTACCAGTACTATACATGGTCCATACCAACCAATAATCACATTGCATATCTTGCTTTTGAAAATTCCCTTTGCATTGGAACAGGTGGTATCTGCTTTTATCAGGTTCTCCCCACCTATCATAATCCTACTGGACGTAAGGCGTACATTACAAATATGTATACTATACCTGAGTTCAGAAATCGTGGTGTTGCCACCCATATATTAGACAGTTTAGTCAAAGAGTCCTTACGTCTTGGCGTTAAATTTATTTCACTAGAGGCAACCGAAAGTGGCCGTCCTATTTATAAAAAGTACGGTTTTGTACAGTTGAACACGGAAATGCAACTGTACAATGAGGTTTTTGATACACACCAGAATGAATTTCACAAATAGTGTCCCACTTTTTATACAGAATGGCAACAATATTGCCCCCATCCCCCTTCAATTAAATTACATCAACTTATACTACTATTGCTTTTATTTAGTTTAGATTCTTGCTCAAACGTATTCTGTATAATTAGAGCCTTACACTGGGAAGACATTGCAATAATACGCCAAGTTTGCTATAATAAAAGATAATTTTTCTTAAGGAATGGGACCCTATGAAGTATGATCGGTGGAAGCTCCGCCCCAGCGGCCCAGCCGGGGCCAGGGCGGAGCTGGAACGGGCAGGGTTACCCCCCTTGTGCGCCGCCGTTTTGTGTGCCCGGGGGGTGGACACCGCCCCAGCGGCCTCGGCCTTTTTGGCCCATGGCCCCGACCTGCTCCACGACCCCTTTCTCCTCCAAGACATGGAGAAGGCCGTGGAGCGCATTTCCCGGGCCATCCGGGAGCAAGAGACTCTCGCCGTCTACGGCGACTACGACGTGGACGGCATCACCGCCACCTGTCTGCTCACTCAGTTTCTCCGCACGCTGGGTGGCCAGGTGGTCAGCTACATCCCAGACCGTACCGAAGAGGGGTACGGCCTGAACAACCACGCCATTGACGCCCTGGCCCGCCAGGGGGTCACCTTGATTGTCACGGTGGACTGCGGCATCACCGCCGCCCAGGAGGTGGAGTACGCCCGGGCCCTGGGGGTGGACGTGGTCATCACCGACCACCACCAGTGCAAAGAGGTCCTGCCCCAGGCCGTGGCCGTGGTGGACCCCCGCCGCCCCGACTGCTCCTACCCCTTCCCCGATCTGGCGGGTGTGGGGGTAGCGTTGAAGCTGGCCCTGGCCCTCACCGCCCCCGCCCAACGCCCCCAGGTGCTGCTGGACTACGGGGAGCTGGCCGCCATCGGCACGGTGGCGGACGTGATGCTCCTGCAAGGAGAAAACCGGGCTTTGGTCCATCTGGGGCTGGAACGGCTGGCCGACTGCTCCCGCCCCGGCCTCCAGGCCCTGCTGCGGGAGGCGGGCTGTCCCCGGGGACAAGTGCCCACCACCGTCACCATCGGCTATGGCCTGGCCCCCCGCATCAACGCCGCCGGGCGCATGGAGCAGGCGGGCACCGCTCTGGAGCTGCTGCTCACCCAGGACCCCCAGCGGGGGCAGGAGCTGGCCCAGGAGCTGTGCCAGCTCAACCGCCTGCGCCAGGCCATTGAATTGGAGATTTTCCAGCACTGCGACCAGCTGCTGACCCACACCCCAGCCCTGTCTGCCCCGGTGATTGTGCTGGCGGGGGAGGGCTGGCACCAGGGGGTCATCGGCATTGTGGCCTCCCGGCTGGCAGAGAAATACGCCTGCCCCGCCTTTATGATCAGCCTGGACGGGGACAAGGGCAAAGGCTCCTGCCGCTCCTTCGGCGGCTTCAACCTGTTCGGCGCCCTGGAGCGCTGCGCTCCCCTGCTGGACAGCTACGGCGGCCACGAGCTGGCCGCGGGCTTTTCCATCCGGCGGGACAACATCCCCGCCTTCCGGGCTGCCCTGTGTCAGCTGGTGGAGGAGTTTGCCGGACACCAGCCCATGGAGTCCTCCCTGGACGTGGACTGTGAGATTCCCCACTGTTCCCTGCTGTCCACCCAGGACGTGGAGTCTCTGTCCCTGCTGGAGCCCTTCGGCTCGGGCAACCCCAAGCCGGTGTTTCTGCTGCGCTCGGTGTGTGTGCTCTCCCACACGGATGTGGGAGGTGGCCGCCACCTGAAATTGAAGCTGCGCCGGGACGGGGTGGCCATGGACGCCATCTTCTTTTCCGCCAACACCGCCGCCTGCGGCATTGAAAACGGCCAGCGGCTGGATATCGCCTTTACGTTACAGATCAATCAGTTCCGGGGCAACCGCACGGTGCAATTACAGCTGTGCGACCTGCGCCCCGCCCCCACCCGCTCCCAGCTGGAGCGCTCCCTGTTCCGTCGGCTCCAGGCCGGGGAGACCCTCTCCCCCTGGGAGGCGTCTCTGATGCTCCCCCAGCGCCGGGACTTCGCCCACCTGTGGCGGTATCTGGAGCAGCTGTGCGCCGCCGGGCCCGCCCAGGCCCCCATGGACCAGCTGCTGCGCCAAGTCACCCGCAGCTTTTCCGGCCACCGCTCCTACGGCAAGGCCCTGGTGTGCCTGCACGTGATGGATGAGCGGGGGCTCATCCAGGTGGCGGTGCAAAACCAGCAGGCCACGGTGCGGCTGTGCCGCCCCCGGGAGAAGGTGGATTTGGAGCAGGCGGGTATGATGCGCCAGCTCCGCCACGATTTGGGGTAAATCCATCCCCATTCCCTATATATTCCCCACGTTATGGTATGACCATGGACCAGATTGGTCCAGACTATGGAGAGAGAGTTTTGTGTGTGGGCCCGGCCCACGCCCGTGTCCGTTGCCCGGACGCCCGAGGAGGTATGACCATGGAATCCATCGAAACACGCTACCAGGCTCTGGAGCAACAGGTGCTTCAGCGCAACCCCAACGCCGATGTGAAGCGGCTGCGCACTGCCTTTGACTACGCCAACGCCCACCACGGCACCCAGCTGCGCAAGAGCGGAGAGCCCTACATCACCCACCCCCTGGCGGTGGCGGAGATCGTCAACGAGCTGGACCTGGATTTGGACTCCATCATCGCCGCCCTGCTCCACGACTGCATTGAGGACACCGACGCCTCCCACGACGACATCGCCAAGCTCTTTGGCTCCACGGTGGCGGACCTGGTGGAGGGGGTCACCAAGCTGACCCGGATGCAGTACACCTCCAAGGAAGAGGAGCAGATGGAGAACCTGCGCAAGATGTTCATGGCCATGGCCCAGGACGTGCGGGTGATCCTCATCAAGCTGTGCGACCGCCTGCACAACATGCGCACCCTCCAGTACCAGTCGGAGAAGAAGCAGCGGGAGAAGGCCCTGGAGACCATGGAGATCTACGCCCCCATCGCCCACCGCTTAGGTATGCAGCGCATCAAGTGGGAGCTGGAGGACATCTCCCTGCGCTACCTGGACCCCATCGGCTATGAGGAGGTGGAGCAGGAGCTGGAGAACATCACCACCCGCAACGCCCAGTTCTTCTCCAACATCCAGCAGCAGCTGGAGGAGCGGCTGGCCGCCGACGGCATCCAGTGCAAGGTGTATGGCCGGGTCAAGCACATCTACTCCCTGTACCGGAAGATGTACACACAGAACAAAAATTTCAAGGAAATTTTTGATTTATATGCCTTCCGCGTCATTGTCCCAGACATCCCCAGCTGCTATAATGTGCTGGGCTCCATCCACGACATGTATAACCCGGTGCTGGGCCGGTTCAAAGACTACATCGGCACCCCCAAGCCCAACGGCTATCAGTCCCTGCACACCACCGTCATCGGCCGGGACGGCATCCCCTTCGAGGTGCAAATCCGCACCTGGGAGATGCACCAGACCGCCGAGTACGGCGTAGCCGCCCACTGGAAGTACAAGCAGGGGCTGGCCAACGACAAGCTGGGCAGCGAGAAGGAGTTTGAGTGGGTGCGCAAGCTGCTGGAGAGCCAGCAGGACACCGACGCCGAGGAATTTGTCAGCACCTTGAAGGTGGATATGTTCGCCGACGAGGTGTTCGTGTTCACCCCCAACGGAGACGTGAAGAGCCTGCCCGCCGGGGCCACCCCCATCGACTTTGCCTACTCCATCCACTCCGCCGTGGGCAACTCCATGACGGGCGCCCGAGTCAATGGACGCATTGTCACCTATGACACCCCCCTGAAAAACGGGGACATTGTGGAGATCATCACCTCCAAGGCCGCCCGAGGCCCCAGCCGGGACTGGATGAAGATCTGCAAATCCAACGAGGCCCGGAACAAGATCCGCCAGTGGTTCAAAAAGGAGCGCCGGGAGGAGAACATCGCCACCGGGCGAGCTGCCTTTGAGACCGAGCTGAAGCACATGGGCCTGACCATGGCCTCCATCACCACCACCCCCGAGGTCACCGACGCTCTGCTGCGGCGACTGCGCTACGGGTCCCTGGACGAGGTGTACGCCGCCATCGGCTACGGCGGCATGTCCGCCCAGAAGGCGGTGGCCCGCATCAAGGAGGAGTTGCAGCGCATCATTCGGGACGACCAGCACAAGGCGGAACAGAAGGTGCTCCAGGCCTCTCTGGCCAAGGGAGATACCATCTTCCCCGCCGCTGCCAAGGTGTCCACCCCCACGGGCCAAAAGCCCCGCCACTCCTCCAACGGCATTCTGGTGGAGGGGCTGGACAACTGCACCGTCAAGTTCTCCAAGTGCTGCACCCCCGTCCCTGGAGACCCGGTGGTGGGCTTTATCACCCGGGGCTATGGCGTGTCCATCCACCGCAAAGACTGCCCCAACGCCGACCCCCTGCGCCGCAAGCCGGAGGAGGCAGGCCGCTGGGTGGCCGTGTCCTGGGTGGAGGGCGATCAGATCAACTACCGCACCTCCCTGGAGATCTCCGCCAAGGACCGGGACGGCCTGGCCCTGGACGTGGCCATGGCCCTGTCCACCCAGAAGGTGAAGGTGAACAACCTCTCCGCCCGCTCCCAGCCCGACGGCTACGCCACCATCTTCCTGGAGCTGTCGGTGAAGGACCGCAACGAGCTCACCGGAGTCATCAATAAGCTGTCCCAGATTCAGGGCGTGTTCCTGGTACAGCGTGCCAACGGATAAAAATAATGAAGAACGAAGAATGAAAAATGCAGGCCCTCCAGTCTGGTTGTTCCTCCCAGGGCATTGGGTGGACATCGGTAGAAGGGGTAGGGGCCGGGCTTGCCCGGCCCGTCGGTTCCTTTGCGTTGCCCTGAGAAATTCGGGAGGGGCAAGCCCCTCCCCTACGCCCTTCCAACAAAATCCGTGCCGCATGGCGGCACACCATAATTATTCACTATTCATTATTCATTTTTCACTTAAATATATAGTAAGGAGTCCTCTTTGAAATGGAAACCTGTTCCTTCCAGCCCCTGCTCTTCGGCGGGGATATCAACGTATACAGCGTGGCCCGGGCCTTCCACGAGGCCTATGGGGTAAAGAGCATTGCCTTCGGCAAGTTCGCCGCCACCTTCCCCTGCGCCTTCTCCTCCATCATCGACTACCGCCCCTGCCTGGAGAATGAAGACGCCGACGCCTTTTTGAAAAACGTCACCGACGTGGCCCGGGAAGTACACCCCAAGACGGTGCTGGTCATCGGCTGCGGCGACAGCTATGTGAAGCTGGCCGCCCACCTGAAAGACAAGTTCCCCGAAAACGTCAAGTGCAACTACATCTCCGGGGAGATGCTGGACCAGCTCACCGACAAAGAGCAGTTCTACGCCCTGTGCGACCGCTACGGCATCGACCACCCCACCACCTTTGTCTACGACCAGGAGATGGGCCACGACTTTAAGCCCCCCTTCGGCGCTCCCTACATCGCCAAGCCCGCCGACGGCGTGGCTTACTGGGCCACCGGACACCGGGAGCTGAAGAAGGTGTACCTGTGCGACACCTGGGAGGACCTGCTGGCCGCTCTGGACGAGGTGTACGCCGCCGGGTATCCGGGCAAAATGATTCTCCAGGAGTTCATTCCCGGGGACGACACCTACATGCGGGTGCTGACCAACTACTCCGACCAGCACGGCAAGGTCAAGCTCATGTGCCTGGGCCACGTGCTCCTGGAGGAGCACTCCCCCCACGGCATCGGCAACCACGCCGTCATCATCACCGAGCACCAGCAGGAGCTGTGCGACAAGATTCGGGGGATGCTGGAGGACCTGGGGTACGTGGGCTTCTCCAACTTCGACATCAAGTACGACCAGCGGGACGGCAAGTACAAGGCCTTTGAGATCAACTGCCGCCAGGGCCGCTCCAACTACTATGTCACCGGGTCGGGGCACAACATCGCCACCTACCTGGTGGGGGATCTCATCGAGGGCAAGGACCTGCCCCTCACCGTGGTGAAAAACCAGAGCCTGTGGCGGATGATCCCCCGGGTTCTGGCCTATGAGTTCATCCCCAAGAACTATCACCCCCAGATGAAGGCTCTCATTCGGGCCGGGGCCGACCACCACTCCATGGAGTACCGCCCCGACTACACCCTGGGCCGGGTACTGCGGGTGTGGAAAAATCACATCGGCAACATCCACCGCTTCCGCCAGTACTGCAAAAAGCCCCAGAACTAAGGGAGATTCCGAATATGACTGAACAAAAGCTGGGCATTTTGGGGGGCATGGGCCCCCAGGCCACCCAGGTCTTCTATCAATATGTGCTGGACCGCACCGAGGCCAGCTGTGACCAGGAGCACCTGCCCACACTCATCCTGTCTGACACCAAAATGCCCGACCGCACCGCCGCCATCCTTTCCGGGCACACCCAAGCCCTGTATGAGCGGCTGCTTCGAGACGCCAAGCTGCTGGAGGACTGCGGCTGCACCGCCATCGCCATCCCCTGCAACACCTCCCACTACTTTGTGGACAAGCTGCAAGGGGAGCTTCACACCCCCATTCTCCACATGATTCGGGAGACCGCCGCCGCCATCTACGCCCAGGGCCGACGCCGTCCCGCCATTCTGGCCACCGACGGCACCATCCAGTCCGGGCTGTACCAGGCCGCCTGCGCCCAGTATGGGCTGGAGGCTGTGGCCCCGGATGCCGCCATTCAGGCCCTGGTGATGTCCATTATCTACGACGAGATCAAGCAGGGAGAGCGGGGCAGCCGGGAGAAGTTCGCCGCCATCGACAAAGCCATGCGTCAGGCCGGGTGTGACTGCGCCATTCTGGCCTGCACCGAGTTGTCCGTGTTCCGCACCTACCACAATTTGCCTCCCTTCTACGTGGATGCCATGGAGGTGTTGGCGGAGACTGCCGTCACCCGCTGCGGCTACCAGCTGCGTACCATTTAATTTCCCCGTAGGCCAAAAAGCCCTCGGCAGAGTTTCCCCGCCCGCAGGCGGGGAAATCAATTGAAATCACGTATTTTCCCAGGACATGCGCATGGGAAAATACACTTCTCAGCCCGCAAACGTGCGCGTTTGCGCGTGCGACGCAGCGGGCTGCAACTCTCTCTTGGCAATGCTGGCATTGCCAAGACGATCATCGAGGTGTCTAGATATGAATCTGACCAAATATTCCCTGGGGGAGTACACCTCCCTCCTCACCACCAAGAACCTCCTGGCCGCCCCTCTGCCCGCCGGGCTGGACCTGTCCCGCACCGTGGAGCTGGTGTCCTACGACTCCAAAAATGTCGTCCCCGGCACCCTGTTTCTCTGTAAGGGCGCCCACTTCCGCCCCGAGTACCTCCAGCAAGCTGCCGACCGGGGCGCTTTCGCCTATGTCAGTGAGACCCCCTACCCGGAGGTAGACCTGCCCTGCATCCATGTCACCGACATGCGCCAGGTCATCGCCCCCTTTGCGGTGCTGTACTACAATGACCCCTCCCGGCTGCTGAACGTCATCGGCATCACCGGAACCAAGGGCAAGTCCTCCACCACCTACTACCTCAAGTATATCCTGGACGAGTATCTGTCCAGCCGGAAGGTGCGCTGCGGGGTCATCTCCTCCATTGACACCTACGACGGCGTGGAGGAGTTCGAGTCTCACCTCACCACCCCCGAGCCTCTGGAGCTGCAAAAGCACTTCGCCAACGCACTCTGCTCCGGGCTGGGCTATCTCACCATGGAGGTGTCCTCCCAGGCGCTCAAGTACCACCGCACCCTGGGCACCCGGTTTGCCGCCGCCTGCTTCTTGAACATCGGCACCGACCACATCTCCCCCATCGAGCACCCCGACTTCGAGGACTACTTCCAGTCCAAGCTGAAGATCTTCGCCCAGGCGGAGGTGTCCTGCGTCAACCTGGACTGTGACCACGCCGACCGGGTGGAAGAAGCCGCCCGCCGGGACTGCCGCCGGGTGGTCACCTTCTCCCGCACCAACCCAAAGGCGGACGTGTACGGCTCCCACATCCGCAAGCGGGGCAACGACATCATCTTCCGGGTCACCATCGCCGGGGGCCAGTCCCGGGAGTTCCAGCTGACCATGCCGGGCCTCTTTAACACCGAGAACGCCCTGGCCGCCATCGCCGTGTGCCACGCCCTGGGCATCCCCCAGCAGTGCATCTATGTGGGCCTCATGAAGGCCCGGGTGCCGGGGCGTATGGAGGTGTACACCAACGCCAACGACCACATCACCGCCATTGTGGACTACGCCCACAACCGCATGAGCTTTGAGACCCTGTTCCAATCCGTGCTGGAGGAGTACCCCGGGCGGCGCATCGTCACCGTGTTCGGCTGTCCCGGCAAAAAGGCTCTGGACCGCCGGAGGGACTTGGGCGAGGTGTCCGGCAAATACTCCGACCTGGTGGTGCTCACCGAGGAGGACTCCGGCGAGGAGGACACCGTGTCCATCTGCCAGGAGATCGCCACCCATGTGGCCCAGCAGGGCTGCGCCTATGAGATTCAGCCCAACCGGGGCGAGGCCATCCGCCAGGCCATTCTGGGCTGCGACAAGCCCACCGTGATTCTTATCACCGGCAAGGGGGCTGAGACCCGGCAGAAGCGGGGCCTGGAGTACATCGACACCCCCTCGGATGTGGATTACTCCAAGACCTTCCTGCAAGAATATGACGTGATTCACGGCCTGGACGGCCTGGAGAAGGTGCGCTCCATCTCCTCCGTCCTCCCCGCCCTCAAGGAGATGGCGGGCCAGACCGTGGTGGTGAAGTACGGCGGCTCCGCCCTGGGCCCTGACGGGGCGGTGGACTCCATCCTCCAGGATGTGGCTACCCTGCAAATGGCGGGCCTGCGGGTGGTGCTGGTCCACGGCGGCGGCAAGAACATCACCGCCCTGCTGGAGCGGCTCAACGTCCCCACCCACTTTGAAAACGGCTACCGGGTCACCGACGAGGCCGCCCTGGGGGTGGCGGAGATGGCCCTGTCCGCCCAGGTGAACAAGTCCATTGTCTCCGCCCTGAACGATTTGGACGTGGCGGCAGTGGGTGTGTCCGGCAAGGACGGCCACCTCCTTTGCGCCCAGTGCAAGAATCCCGCCCTGGGCCGGGTGGGTCAGATCACCCAGGTGGACACCCGCCTGCTGGAGACTCTGCTGGGGGCTGGCTTCCTCCCCGTGGTGTCCCCCATCGCTGGCGGCGACGGGGCCGGGTACAACTGCAACGCCGACGACGCCGCCCAGGCCATCGCCGAGGCCCTTCACGCCCACCGTCTGGTGTTCCTCACCGATGTGGGAGGCATCCTCATTGACAGCCACAACACCAAGACCGCCGTGGCCCACATGGACGCCCAGCGGGCCAGAGAGCTCATGGATGCCGGACTCATCGCCGGAGGCATGGTGCCCAAGGTCCAGGGCTGTCTCCACGCCCTGGAGAGCGGCGTGGGGGAGGTGTCCATCCTGGACGGACACTGTGAGCACGTGCTGCTGCTGGATGTGCTGCACCAGCGGGTGTCTGGCACCATTCTCACTCCTTAAAAACCAAACAAAAAACCGACCGGAGAGGCAGAAATCTTCTGCTTCTCCGGTTTTTGTTTGTCTTGATTTTCACCATTTCCCTGGTAGAATCCTGCGTCCCTGGCAGGGACGCTCCGCTGGGGTCCATTTTGAGTGGCCAAAATGGACGAAAAGCCACAAAAGGGGCACGCCCCTTTTGAAACCCCAAGGATTTGATTTTGTTTTGTGCGGTGGGGCCGTAGTCGGCCCTGGACCTGGAGAGGTCACATAGATGGCGTATAGCCTCTCTGGGATATACCTACTCCGCTGATAGATTCCGTTTCTCTTGCCAGGGCCTCAAGTTTGGCGGTGTGCGGCCGATTCCCGGCCGCCGTGGGCCGGGGGGGACCAGAAAGGGCCGAAACCTGGAGAAACGTGCACTATCCCGGCAGTAATAGAGAAAATCAGAGCTTTTTACTCCCTTGGTATGGTACTTGCTTTTCGGCCCGGCCTGAGAACCACCGCAGGGACAGCCTCGTACCCCAGGGGGGTACTTAGGGGGGAACGCCCTAAGCGGGTTTTGGTTTCTTTTGACCGGGCAAAAGAAACCCCCAGCGGGTAGCGTCCCCACCAGGCTGGCAAGCCTGCACCCATCCATGGAAAAACGGGGTTTCCCTCCCCAGAAGGAACCCCCTTTTTCACCCCCGCATAGACTGGGTCAAAATCTCTCATCCAGAGGTGTTGACCCATGAAACTTGCCCCTTTGCTGGCCGTGCTCGGCCACTCCTGTGACCAGGATGTGGACATTTCCTCCCTCTCCTGCGACTCCCGTACCGTCACCCCCGGCGCCCTCTTCGTGGCCATTCCCGGCGAACACGCCGACGGCACCCAGTACATCCCCCAGGCCGTGGACCGGGGGGCCGCTGCCGTGGTCTCCCCCGTGTCCCTGCCCTGCCCCGTCCCCCTCTTTGTGGTGGAGGACCCCCGGGACGCCCTGGCCCACCTGGCCGCCGCCTTCTACGGCCACCCCGCCAAGAGCCTGGCCCTCATCGGCATCACCGGCACCAAGGGCAAGACCACCACCGCCCACATGGTGCGGGACATTCTTCTAGCTGCCGGGCACACAGCCGGAATGATTGGCACCATGGGGGCATACATAGGCCGGGAGAAGTGGGCCGACTGCCCCAACACCACCCCGGCGCCCCTGCTCCTCCACCAGTTGCTGAGTGATATGGTGGCCCAGGGGTGCACCCACGTGGTGATGGAGGTGTCCTCCCAGGCCATGAAGCACCGCCGGGTGGCGGGGCTCACCTTCGCCGCCGGGGTCTTCCTCAACCTCTCCCCCGACCACATCGGCCCCGGGGAGCACGCCGACTACGCCGAGTACGCCGCCTGTAAGGCCGCCTTCTTCGCCCAGTGCGCCGGAGCGGTGGGCAATGGGGAGGACATGGCCTGGCCCCAGATGGCCGCCCAGCTGCCCCCAGAGGCCCCCGTGGCCACCTTCGGGTTCTCCCCCACCTGCGGGGTGCAAGGGGTCACCGTGGCCCCCATAGAGGCTCCCAGTGCCCTGGGCAGCCGCTTCACGGTGGCGGACTGTGACACCCCCTATACTATCCCCCTCCCCGGACGGCACCACGTCCAGGACGCCCTGGCTGCGGTGGCGGTGTGTCGCCAGCTGGGGCTGCCGGAAGAGGCCATCCGCCAGGGGCTGGAGGGAGCCGCCGTGCCCGGGCGGGCCCAGGTGTTCCCCAATGACCGGGGCATACGGGTGGTGGTGGACTACGCCCACAACGCCGCCAGCTTCCGGGCCATTCTGAGCTGCCTCCACTGCTACCCCCACGGGAACATCATTGTGGTGTTTGGGGCCGGGGGCAACCGTCCCCCCATGCGGCGGCTGGACATGGCCCAAGTGGCGGCGGAACTGGCGGACTGCGCCATCGTCACCACCGACAATCCCCGGTGGGAGCCGGTGGAGGACATCTGCCGCTCCATCACCCAGGCCCTGGGCCGTCAAATCCCCTGGGAGGTGATCTACGACCGGAGAGAGGCCATTTTCCGGGCCCTGGACCTGGCCCAGCCCGGGGATATGGTGGCCCTTCTGGGCAAGGGCCACGAGGGGTACATTGAGACCTGTGGGCTGCGCCTGCCCTTCTCGGAGTGGGCGGTACTGGAGGAATACTTCCACAAAAACCTCTAAGAGGTGTGGAAGTCTTGCAGGAAAACAGCGGCGGGTGGAGTTCTTCCACCCGCCGCTTATCTGTCTCGATTCGTCAATATCCAAAGTTGCTGTAGTCGATCATGGCCAGATCAATGGAGTTAAAGTCGTCCTGAGAGGGGGTCCAGATGTTCCCGTCGTCCTCAATCTGCACGGTGAAGGTCTCCGCCTCCCCGTTTCCGGTGTTGGGCAGCTCCTTCTCCAACAGGTCCACGATCTTCTCGGCGTACACCGCGTCAATCTCCTGGTACTCCTCCTCGCTGAGGGCCTCCAGCTGCTCCTGGGTGGTGATGCCCCGGTCCGCCAGAATCTGCTCGAAGATTTTCTCGAAGTCGTCCGAGGTCACCTTGGTCATGAGATCAATGGGGCGCACCGTCACCTCCACGGCGTAGTTGCCGCTGTCCAGCTTGGTGGCAGCCCCCACGGTGTAGTCGCTGTGGCTGTAAATCTCCTTGTATAGCTCAGTCAAACGCTGGGTGATCTCCTCGGTGGGGTAGTCAATGAGGCCAATGCCGCTTTCAAAGAACTCCACTTCCACCTGGATGCCCTCTTCGTACTGCTGTTGGGCCTCCTCCTCGGACAGCTCCATTTCGGTCTGATAGTCCTTGTTGAGCTTGCCCAGGTATGTCAGGTCCAAATAGCCCTGGACATAGCCCTCCATGCGGCTCTTCTCGCTGCCCAGGTTCAGGCTGATGCTGCCGCAGGCGGTGAGAGACAGGGCCAGTACCGCTGCCCCGGCCATGGCCACCAATTTTCTACGCTTTTTCATGATGACGCCCCCTTTTCTTCCCAATTCTCACAACAGAAGGCGGAGAAATCCGTCCTCTTTTTGTCAGTATAGCACAAAAGCGCCCCCTTGTACAGATGCAAAAAAGCCTGGGCCCACGAGAACTCGTGAGTCCAGGCTCTTTTTGTTCTAATACGGTAGCCCGTATTCCATTACACCAGCTGGATGATGGCCATCTCGGCGGCGTCGCCGCGACGGGGACCCATCTTCAGCACACGGGTGTAACCGCCATTGCGGTCGGCGTACTTGGGGCCGATCTCGTCGAAGAGCTTCTTAGCCACATCCTCCTTGGTGATGTAGCTGAGCACCTGACGGTAAGAAGCCAGGTTGTTCTTCTTAGCCAGGGTGATCATCTTCTCGGCAATGGGGGCGACCTCCTTAGCGCGGGCGTAGGTGGTCTTGATCTGACCATTCTCCAGCAGGTAGGTGGTCATGGCGCGCAGCATGGCGCGGCGCTGATCGCTGGTCTTACCCAGTTTACGGTTCTGAGCCATTTTTAACACTCCTCCGACCTCGCGTTGCGAGATCTCATTCAAATTCGTTCTGGCACCCGAAAAGGGACACCCCTTAGAGTGTGGGTGAGGAGGAACGTTACATACCCTCTACCCTGCCTCCAGTGGGCCCCCACGGGTTGCCCCGTGGGGATTGCACACACTATTAATTAGTTCTCTTCACTAGCGAGGGACAGACCCATCATCGCCAGCTTGTTGATGACCTCTTCCAGGGACTTGCGGCCCAGGTTCCGCACCTTCATCATCTCGTCCTCGGTCTTGGAGATCAAGTCCTCCACGGTGTTGATGTTGGCGCGCTTGAGGCAGTTGAAGGAACGGACGGACAGGTCCAGCTCCTCGATGGTCAGTTCCAGCACCTTATCGCGCTGGGTCTCAGCCTTCTCCACCACGGTGGACTTGGAGCCCATGGTCTCAGAGAGATCGGTGAAGAGGGTGAAGTGGTCCAGCAGGATGCGGGCGCCCAGGGACACGGCGTCCCGGGCGGAGATGGTGCCGTTGGTCCAGACCTCCAGGGTCAGCTTGTCGTAGTCGGTGGCGTCTCCCACGCGGGTGTTCTCCACGGTGTAGTTGACCTTGCGCACAGGGGTGTACACAGAGTCCACGGGAATGACGCCGATGACCGTCTGAGCATTCTTGTTCCGGTCGGCGGTGACGTAGCCACGGCCCTGGGACAAGGTCAGCTCCATGTTCAGAGTGGCATCGGGGCCCAGAGTGGCGATGTGATGCTCAGGGTTGAGAATCTCCACATCGCTGTCGGCCTTGATGTCACCAGCCGTCACGACCCCCTCACCGGAGGCCTCGATATAGACGGTTTTGACCCCTTCGCTGTACAGCTTGGCAATGATGCCCTTGATGTTCAGAACGATCTGGGTCACGTCCTCCTTCACCCCGGGGATGGTGGAGAACTCGTGCTGGACGCCGGCGATTTTCACCGTGGTCACTGCGGTGCCGGGCAGAGAGGACAGAAGAATGCGGCGCAGGGAGTTGCCAATGGTGGTGCCGTAGCCCCGCTCCAGAGGCTCTACGACATACTTGCCGTAGGTCTCCTCACCCACGTTTTCGATGCACTCAATGCGCGGCTTCTGAATTTCTACCATATCGTGAATACCCTCCTTTTACTGTGGCGTAGCTTCCAAAACGGTTGCGAACTGCTTGAGTTGAGGGTGACGATTACTTGGAGTACAACTCCACGATCAGGTTGACAGCGACCTCGAAGTCGATATCCTCACGGGTGGGCATGGCCACGACCTTGCCCTGGAGGGGGGCGTTCTTGGTCTTCTCCAGCCAAGCGGGAGCGGCCACGAACTTATCCTCCTCCACCAGCTTCTTGAACTTGGCGGAAGAACGGCTCTTCTCGCACACGGCGATCTCCTCGCCCACCTTCACCAGGTAGGAGGGGATGTTCACGCGCTTGCCATTGACGGTGAAATGGCCGTGGTTGACCAGCTGACGGGCCTCGCGGCGGGTGCTGGCCAGACCCAGACGGTACACCACGTTGTCCAGACGGCGCTCCAGCAGGGTCATCAGCTCGTCGCCGGTGTTGCCCTTCATGCGGGCGGCCTTCTCGTAGTAGGAACGGAACTGCTTCTCCAGCACGCCGTAGATGAACTTCACCTTCTGCTTCTCAGTCAGCTGCAGAGCGTACTCGCTCTTCTTGCTGCGGCGCTGGGGGCCGGGGTTCCGGTTGGACTCCTTATTCACGCCCATGGTGGCGGGAGAGATGCCCAGGGTTCTGCAACGCTTCAGATAGGGCTGCATATTCTTAGCCATATTGCTTTTCCTCCTTCCAGATTACACGCGGCGGCGCTTGGGGGGACGGCAGCCGTTGTGGGGCACGGGGGTCACGTCCTTGATCAGGGTGACTTCCAGGCCCACGGCCTGCAGAGCCCGGATGGCGGCCTCACGGCCCTGGCCGGGACCCTTGACGTACACCTCAACGCTCTTGAGGCCGCACTGCTCGATGGCAGCGTTGGCGGCAGTCTCAGCAGCGGTCTGGGCGGCGAAGGGGGTGGACTTACGAGAGCCACGGAAGCCCATCTCGCCGGAGGAAGCCCAGGACAGGGCGTTGCCCTGCATGTCGGTCACAGTAACCATGGTGTTGTTGAAGGAGGAACGGATGTGCACCTGACCCTTCTCCACGTTCTTGCGCTCACGACGGCGCTTGATCACTTTCTTAGCAGTAGCCATGTGTCTAATCCCTCCTTACTTCTTCTTGTTCGCCACGGTGCGCTTGGGACCCTTGCGGGTACGAGCGTTGGTCTTGGAACGCTGGCCGCGGACGGGCAAGCCCTTGCGGTGACGGACACCACGGTAGCAGCCGATCTCGGTCAGACGCTTGATGTCCATAGCCACATTACGGCGCAGGTCGCCCTCCACCACGTAGTCGTGGCTGATGATCTCACGCAGCTTGGCCTCATCGGCGTCGGTGAGGTCCTTCACGCGGGTATCAGGGTTAATGCCAGCCTTCTCCAGAATCTTGGTAGCGCTGGTACGGCCAATGCCGTAGATATAGGTGAGTCCGATCTCGACTCGCTTCTCCTTAGGCAGATCAATGCCTGCAATACGTGCCATATTCTCCTTGCCCCTCCTTTAACCTTGTCTCTGCTTGTGCTTGGGGTTTTCACAAATGACCATTACTTTGCCCTTGCGCTTGATGATCTTGCACTTCTCGCACATGGGCTTGACAGACGGTCTTACTTTCATATCGGTTAACCTCCTGTGAATGCCTGATGGCCCCGAGTTGGGCGGAGGCAAGGCCCCGGCCCTTCTCGGTCGTGTTATCTCTTACTTGCTTCGCCAGGTGATGCGACCCCTGGTCAGGTCGTAGGGCGACATCTGTACGGTGACCTTGTCGCCGGGCAGGATGCGGATGAAGTTCATGCGCAGCTTGCCGGAAATGTGGGCCAGGATGATGTGTCCGTTCCCGATGTCCACATTGAAAGTCGTATTGGGCAGGGCCTCGGTGACGACGCCCTCCAGCTCGATCATATCGTCCTTCGCCAAAGCTTCATACCTCCATTTCGTCCCGGATGGCCGCCAACGCCGCCCGCAGCTCGCGGTTGCGGACAGGTTCGCCGGCCCGGACTTTTTCGATGGTTGGGTGTTGGAACTCTCCCACGCACTGGACGTGCTTGACGTTTTTGCGCTTGGGGTTCTCCACCCGCCGCCGCTTCCCATCTGCCAGCAGCACGAAGCTGCCGTCTAAGGCCAGGACACAGAACAGCTGGTCCTTGTCGTGGCCGCTGAGGGAGCGCACGATTTGGGCTTGTTGGAAACTCATGTCACATCTCTCCGCATTGGGTGAGAATCTCGACCTCTCCGTCGGTGATGAGTACGGTGTTTTCGTAATGGGCCGCCAGAGAGCCGTCCACCGTCACAGTGGTCCAGCCGTCCTTGAGCACCTTTACCTGCCAGTCACCGGCACACACCATGGGCTCCACGGCAATGGTCATGCCGGGTTGGAGCCGGGGGCCGTGGCCAGCGGGACCGTAGTTGGGCACCTCGGGGGCCTCGTGGAGTTTCGCGCCCACACCGTGGCCAACGAAGTCGCGAACGACCGAGTAGCCGAAGCTCTCCACATACTTCTGAACGGCATGGGAGATGTCGGACACTCGTTGGCCGGCCTTGGCGTGCTTCATGCCTTCCCAGAAACTCTGCTGGGTGACCTCGATGAGGCGCTGAGCCTCTTCGGAGATCTTCCCGCAGGGATAGGTGGCAGCACAGTCGCCGTGGAAACCATCGATGCAGGCACCCACGTCTACGCTGACGATGTCACCCTCTTTCAGCACCACCTTCTTGGAGGGGATGCCGTGGATGACCACGTCGTTGACCGAGATGCAGGCAGATCCGGAGAATCCGCCGTAGCCCAGGAAGGAAGGTTTCGCTCCCTGGCTCTCGATGAACTTGCGTACCGCGGTATCAATGTCTAAGGTCGTCACGCCGGGGGCCACCAGGCGCCCGGCCAGCTCTCTGGCCTGGGCGGCGATGCGGCCCGCGCGGCGCATTGCGTCCAGCTCTCTGGACGACTTGAGCGTAATCAGCTCCATCGTTTAGATCCCCAGAGCCTTCTCGATGACCTCAGTGGTGGCCTCGATGCTGGACTGATTGTCCACAGAGCAGAGCAGGTTCCGCTCAGCATAGAACGCCTTGAGAGGCTCGGTCTCGGCATGATAGACCTCCAGGCGGTGCTGGACGGTCTCGGGCTTGTCGTCGTCCCGCAGCTCCAGGGTGCCGCCACACTTGTCGCACACGCCCTCCACCTTGGAAGGAGCGTTGACCACGTGGTAGGTGGCGCCGCAGGAAGCGCAGAAGCGGCGGCCGCTCATGCGCTTCTTGATCTCCTCGTCGGAGATCTCGATGGACAGGACGTGGTCGAACACCACGCCGGCCTGCTCCAGAGCCTCAGCCTGGGCGATGGTGCGGGGCACGCCGTCCAGAATGTAGCCCTTAGAGCAGTCATCTTGGGCCAAGCGCTCAGCCACGATGCCGATGATGACCTGGTCGGGGACCAGCTTACCGGCGTCCATGTAGCTCTTAGCCTCCAATCCCACGGGGGTGCCGTTCTTCACGGCAGAGCGCAGGATGTTACCAGTGGAAATGGTGGGGATACCCAGCTTCTCGCTCAAGATAGCGGCCTGAGTACCCTTACCGGCGCCAGGGGCGCCCAGCATAATCAGCTTCATCTCGTTCACCTTCTCCAATTACTCCAGGAAACCCTTGTAGTGACGCATCATCAGCTGAGCCTCCAGAACCTTCACGGTCTCCAGGGCGACGCCCACCACGATGATGATGGAAGTACCGCCGATGGCCAGGCTGTTGCCAGCGGAGCTGCCAAAGGCCAGCATGATGTTACCGGTGATGGCGGGCAGCAGGGCTACCACAGCCAGGTAGATGGCGCCGAACATGGTCAGGCGATTGATGACGCGGGCCAAGAAGTCAGCGGTGGGCTTGCCGGGACGGAAGCCGGGCACGAAGCCGCCGTTCTTCTTGAGGTTGTTGGCGATCTCCACGGGGTTGAACTGAATGGTGTTGTAGAAGTAGCTGAACACGATGATCAGCAGGAAGTACACCACGCAATAGATCAGGCCGTTGGAGTCAAACACCTTCAGGAAGGTGTTCCAGCCAGAGCCCTCGGTCTGAGCAGAGGGCACGAACATGCCGATGGTGGCGGGGATGGAGGCGATGGCCTGAGCGAAGATGATGGGCATCACGCCGGACATATTCACCTTGATGGGAATATGGCTGGACTGACCGCCGTACATCTTGCGACCCACCACGCGCTTGGCGTACTGCACGGGCACGCGGCGCTCGGAGTTGGTGATGAACACGATGAACACCACCAGCAGCAGGATACCCACCAGAATCAGGGGGATGAACGCGGGGTGCAGGGAGGCGGTGGTGGTGCTGGTGGAGCCGGAGGCCCACACGCGCACGCCGTTGATCATGGAGGAGACCATGTGGGGTCCCCGGGCAATGATACCGCCGAACAGGATGATGGAAATACCGTTGCCCACACCGAACTCGGTGATCTGCTCGCCCAGCCACATCAGGAAGGCGGAGCCGGCGGTGAAGGCAAAGATGATCACGAAAGCGGGCCACAGGCCGTCAGCCACCAGTTCGTAGTAGCTGATGAGCTTGTAGTAGCCAAAGGCCTGAAGCAGGGCGATGGCCACAGTGGCGTAGCGAGTGATAGCGGCAATCTTCTTCTTGCCCTCCTCGCCCTCGTCCCGAGCCATCTTCTCCAGAGCGGGGATGGCGATGGTCAGCAGCTGCACAATGATGGAGCTGTTGATATAGGGCTGGATGGACAGAGCGAAGACGGTAGCCTGAGCAAAGGCGTCGCCGCTCATGACATTGAGCAGACCAAAGATACTGGAAGACTGAGAGGCCATGTAGGTCTTCAGAGATTCGGTATCAATGAAGGGGACGGGAATGGCAGAACCAACCCGGAAAATCAGCAGAGCAAAGATGGTAAACAGCAGCTTGTTGCGCAGCTCTTGCACCTTCCAGGCACTACGGATGGTCTGAATCATGTCAGATCACCTCCGCTGTACCGCCTGCCTTTTCGATCTTCTCTTTCGCGGAGGCGGAGAAAGCAGAAGCACGCACGGTGAGCTTCTTGGTGATCTCGCCGTTGCCCAGCACCTTAACGCCGTACTCGCACTTGGAGAGGATGCCCTGCTCCAGCAGGTCGCAGACGTTGACGGTGGCGCCATCCTCGAACTTGTTCAGAGCGGAGACATTGATGGTCTCCAGACGCTTGGCAAAAATGTTGTTAAAACCACGCTTGGGCAGACGACGAGCCAGAGGCATCTGGCCGCCCTCGAAGCCCACACGGACACCGCCGCCGGAACGAGCCCACTGACCCTTGTGTCCACGGCCGGCAGTCTTGCCGTTACCGGAACCGGGGCCGCGGCCCTTGCGCTTGCCCACCTGAGTGGAACCAGCGGCGGGAGAGAGAGTATGCAGATTCATGTTGGGCACCTCCTTAGGCGTTCTCGGTGACCTGGAGCAGGTA
The DNA here is from genome assembly GCF_002160275.1 of Pseudoflavonifractor sp. An187. NCBI lineage: Bacteria > Bacillati > Bacillota > Clostridia > Eubacteriales > Oscillospiraceae > Pseudoflavonifractor > Pseudoflavonifractor sp. An187. The sequence goes on from NZ_NFKG01000009.1 coordinate 36,661, forward strand.
ACCGATGGCGGCAATCTTGCCGCGGGTAGCAGCGTTGTCGGGCTGCACGGTCACATCGCCGATGTGACGCAGGCCCAGAGCCTCGGCAGTGGCCTTGTGCTTGGCCAGACGGCCGTTCAGGCTCTTGACGAGCTTGATTTCAATGTTAGCCATAGTCGTGAGCCTCCTTAACCGATGATTTCTTCCACGCTCTTGCCGCGGATACGAGCGACTTCAGCGGGGCTGCGCAGAGCCTTCAGGCCAGCCATGGTGGCAGCCACCACGTTCTGGGGGTTGTTGGTGCGCAGGCACTTGGCACGGATGTCGGAGACACCCGCGGCCTCCATCACAGCACGCACGGGGCCGCCGGCGATGATACCGGTACCCTTGGAAGCGGGCTTGAGGAGCACGCGGCCGGCGCCGAACTCACCGATGACCTCGTGGGGAATGGTGGTGCCGGACAGGGTCACGGTCACCATGTTCTTCTTGGCATCCTCGATGCCCTTGCGGATGGCCTCGGCCACCTCAGCGGCCTTGCCCAGGCCGTAGCCGACCTTGCCCTTCTCGTCGCCCACAACAACCAGGGCGGAGAACTTGGCCACACGGCCGCCCTTGACGGTCTTGGAGACGCGGTTGAGGTACACAACCTTCTCTACGAACTCCTTGGGTTCTTTCTCAAAACGAGCCATACTTTCTTCCTCCTCCCTTAGAACTGCAGGCCGCCCTCACGGGCGCCCTCGGCCAGAGCCTTCACGCGGCCGTGGTACAGGTAGCCACCACGGTCAAACACAACGGTCTCAATGCCCTTGGCACGGGCGCGCTCGGCAATGGCCTCGCCCACCTTCTTGGCAGCTTCGCAGTTGCTGCCGGAGCCTTCAAAGCCCTTCTCCAGGGAAGAAGCGGAAACCAGGGTCACACCCTTGGTGTCGTCGATGATCTGAGCATAGATGTTGGTCTCGCTGCGGAACACATTCAGACGGGGACGCTCGGAGGTGCCGGACACCTTACCACGAACGCGCTTATGACGATGCAGGCGCTGAGCCTTAGTGTTGGGTCTGTTAATCATAATCGGCACACCTCCTTAATTACTTCTTAGCACCGGTCTTACCAACCTTGCGGCGGATGACCTCGTCAGAGTACTTAATACCCTTACCCTTGTAGGGCTCGGGGGGACGCTTCTCACGGACCTTGGCAGCGAACTGGCCGACCAGCTGCTTGTCGTAGCCGGAGATCACGATCTGGTTCTGGTTGGGAACCTCAATGGTGATGCCCTCGGGAGCTTCCATGACGACCTGGTGAGAGAAGCCCAGGTTCATCACCAGCTTGCCGCCCTCCAGAGCCACACGGTAACCTACGCCGTTGACGTCCAGGGACTTCTTGTAGCCCTCGGTGACACCCACGATCATGTTGTGCACCAGGGTGCGGGTCAGACCGTGGAGCGCACGGTTCTCCTTCAGATCGTTGGGACGGGTGACGGTGATGACGCCGTCAGCCAGAGTGATGGTCATGTTGGGGTGGAACTGCTCCACCAGGGTGCCCTTGGGGCCCTTGACGGTGACCACGTTGTTGTCAGCAATGCTTACCTCCACGCCGGCGGGGACGGCGATAGGAGCTCTACCAATTCTAGACATTCCTATACCCTCCTTACCAAACGAAAGCCAGGACTTCGCCGCCGACATGGGCCTCGCGGGCCTTCTTGTCGGTCATGACGCCCTTGGAAGTGGACACGATAGCAATGCCCAGGCCACGGAGCACGCGGGGCAGCTCCTCAGCGCCAGCGTACACACGCAGGCCGGGCTTGGACACCCGGCGCAGACCAGTGATGGCCTTCTCCTTGCCGGGCTGCACATACTTCAGAGTGATGCGGATGACACCCTGGGTACCATCGTTGATGGTCTGGAAGTTCTTGATATAGCCCTCGTCCAGCAGAATCTGAGCGATGGCCTTCTTCATGTTAGAAGCAGGAACATCCACGGTGTCATGCTTTGCGTTGTTCGCGTTGCGGATGCGAGTGAGCATATCCGCAATGGGATCGGTGATTTGCATGATTTTTACCTCCTATAAAATTTACGGGCTTGATGCCCGTACAGGCGGAAAGGTATCGAAGGCTAGGTTGGTTCCTCCGACCTTTTGTCCGTCTTTTCCCACGCTGGGGGTCTCTTTTACCATTGGCACGGTGGCCAACGATTTATTATAACATGCCCATAGGCGGGGGTGCAACCCCCCGCCTGGGACTTGTTATCCAAATTTTTCTCCGGTATTCGACCGTTTTGCGGCAAATTACCAGGAGGCCTTCTTCACGCCGGGAATCTGGCCCTTGTAGGCCAGCTCGCGGAAGCAGATACGGCAGATGCCGTAGTCCCGGAGGTAAGCGTGGGGGCGACCGCAGATCTTGCAGCGGTTGTAGCGGCGGCTGGAGAACTTGGGCTCAGCCTGCTGCTTGAGAATCATAGACTTCTTAGCCATAGCTGGTTTCTCCTTCCATTAACCGTTGGTGGTGAAGGGAGCGCCCAGGAGAGTCAGCAGCTCCTTGGCCTCCTCGTCCGTCTTAGCAGTGGTGCAGATGACGATGTCCATACCACGGATCTTGTCGATCTTATCGTACTCGATCTCGGGGAAGATCAGCTGCTCCTTCAGGCCCAGGGCGTAGTTGCCGCGGCCGTCGAAGGCGTTGGGGTTGATGCCACGGAAGTCACGCACACGGGGCAGGGCCACGTTGAACAGACGATCCATGAACTCCCACATCTTGTCCTGGCGCAGGGTGACCTTAGCGCCGATGGGCATGCCCTCACGGAGCTTGAAGTTAGCCACGGACTTCTTGGCCCGGGTGATGACGGGCTTCTGGCCGGTGATGGTGGCCAGGTCGTTGACCACGCTCTCCAGCACCTTGGCGTTGTCACGGGCCTCACCACAGCCCACGTTCACCACGATCTTGTGGATGCGGGGGATCTCCATGGTGGACTTGTAGCCGAACTTCTGCATCAGAGCAGGAGCGATCTCGGCATTGTACTTAGCCTTCAGATTGGGGTTAGCCATTTTCTATACTCCTCCTCTTTCTCAGATTTCAGCGCCGCAGTGCTTGCACACGCGCACCTTCTTGCCGTCCACGATCTTGTGGGCGACGCGGGTGGCCTTGTTGCACTTGGGGCACACGGTCATAACCTTGCAGGCGTAGATGGGGGTCTCCTTCTTGACGATGCCACCCTCCTCGCCCTGACGGCGGGCCTTCTGGTGACGGGTAGCGACGCTGACGCCCTCCACGACCACCTTGCCGGCCTCGGGGTTGACGGACAGGACCTTGCCCTGCTTGCCCTTGTCCTTACCGGACAGGACAACCACGGTATCGTTCTTCTTTACGTTCATACTCATACCTCGTAACCCCCCTCTTACAGCACTTCGGGAGCCAGGGACAGGATCTTCATGTAGTCCTTGTCACGCAGCTCACGAGCCACTGGGCCAAAGATACGGGTGCCGCGGGGGTTCTTGTCGTCGCGGATGATAACGGCGGCGTTGTCGTCGAAACGCACATAGCTGCCGTCGGCACGGCGCACGCCGCGCTTGGAGCGGACGATAACGGCCTTGACCACTTCGCCCTTCTTCACAGTGCCGCCGGGAGCGGCCTTGCGTACGGAGGCGACCACCACGTCGCCGATGTTACCAAACTTGCGCTTGGAGCCGCCCAGTACGCGGATGGTCTTGATCTCCTTGGCGCCGGTGTTGTCGGCAACCTTCAGATAGCTTTCTTCCTGAATCATACTGGCACCTCCTTCTTACTTCGCCTTCTCGATGATCTCAACCACGCGCCAGCGCTTGTCCTTGGACAGGGGGCGGGTCTCCATCACACGAACACGGTCACCTACGCCGCACTGGTTCAGCTCGTCGTGAGCCTTCAGCTTGTAGGTGCGCTTGACAATCTTCTTATACAGAGGGTGGGCCACGCGGTCGGCGATGGCGACCACCACGGTCTTATCCATCTTATCCGAAACCACCAGGCCGACTCTGGTCTTACGAGAAGAGGTTCTCACTTCGCTCATCGTTTACTCCTCCTTATCGGCCCTGCTGCTCACGCAGGATGGTCTTGACTCGGGCAATGTCTTTCTTAACCTCTGCGATGCGGATGGGATTTTCCAGCTGATTGGTGGCGTGCTGAAGACGGAGGTTGAACAGGTCCTTCTTCAGCTCCACCAGCTTGGTCTCCAGCTCGGTTGCGCTCATCTTACGGACTTCGTTAGCTTTCATCTTCATTCACCACCATTCGTCTCTTTCTTGATAATCTTGCACTTGACAGGCAGCTTGTGGCTGGCCAGACGGAGGGCCTCACGGGCGACCTCCTCGGAAACGCCGGCGATCTCGAACATGACACGGCCGGGCTTGACAACGGCAACCCAGTACTCGGGAGCGCCCTTACCGGAACCCATTCGGGTACCCAGGGCCTTCTTGGTCACGGGCTTGTCGGGGAAGATCTTGATCCAGACCTTACCGCCACGCTTGGTGTAACGGGTCATGGCCACACGGGCGGCCTCGATCTGGTTACCGGTGATCCAAGCGGGCTCGGTGGTCACCAGGCCGAACTCACCGTAAGCGATGGTGTTGCCACGGGTGGCGACGCCGGTCATACGACCACGGTGCACGCGGCGATATTTCACTCTCTTAGGCAGCAGCATTACTGGGCGCCTCCTTCCTTAGCAGCGGGACGGCCCTGGCGGTTGCCACCATTGCGGTTGAAGCCGCCCTGGCGACGATCACCACCGTTGCGGCGATCGCCATTGCGGCGGTCACGACGGGGGCGCTGCTCACGCTCTTTGTAGTTCTTGGTGTCGATGGTGCGGGGAGTGGTGCGCAGGGTCTGAGTCAGAACCTCGCCCTTGTAGATCCACACCTTGATGCCGATGCGGCCATAAGTGGTGGCAGCCTCAGCAAAGCCGTACTCGATGTCGGCACGCAGGGTCTGCAGGGGGATGGTGCCGTCGTGGTACTGCTCGGTGCGGGCGATCTCAGCGCCGTTGAGACGGCCGGAAGCCTGCACCTTGATGCCCAGGGCGCCCATGCGCATCGCGCGGCCCATGGCGTTCTTCATCGCGCGGCGGAACGCGATGCGCTTCTCCAGCTGCTGAGCGATGTTCTCAGCCACCAGCTGAGCGTTGGTGTCCACGTTCTTGACCTCAACGATGTTGAGAGCCACGGGCTTGCCCAGCTTCTTCTCCAGCTCCACGCGCAGCTTCTCGATCTCCTCGCCGCCCTTGCCGATGACGACACCGGGACGGGCGCAGTGCACATAGATGCGGATCTTGGCGTTGTCACGCTCGATCTCGATCTTGGGCACGCCGGCGGAGTACAGACGCTTCTTCAGATCGCGGCGGAGATTGTAGTCCTCAACCAGGAGGTCGCCCACTTTCTCATTGCGGGCATACCAACGGGAGTCCCAGTCTTTGATGACGCCCACGCGAAGGCCGTGGGGGTTAACTTTCTGTCCCATTACTCTTTGACCTCCTTACTTAGCGCTCTTTGACCACAACGGTCACGTGAGAAGTTCTCTTGTTGATGCGATAGGCACGACCCTGGGCCCGGGGCATGAAGCGCTTGATGATGGGGCCGGGGGTGGCGAAGGTGGCAGCAACGTACAGCTTCTCGGGGTCCATGCCGTGGTTGTTCTCGGCATTGGCGGCGGCGCTGTTGACCAGCTTCATCAGGGGCTCAGCAGCGGCCTTGGGGGTCAGAGCCAGGATGGCGTTGGCCTGAGCAATGCTCTTGCCACGGATCAGGTCGCACAGAATGCCGACCTTGCGGGGAGAGATACGAATGTATCTCAGTGTTGCTTTAGCTTCCATTCTATCTCTCCTCCTTACTTACCGGTCTTGCTGCCAGCGTGACCCTTGAAGGTACGGGTGGGAGCAAACTCGCCCAGCTTGTGGCCGACCATGTCCTCGGTGACGTACACGGGCACGTGCTTGCGGCCATCATGCACAGCAAAGGTGTGGCCCACGAAGGAGGGGAAGATGGTGGAGGCGCGGCTCCAGGTCTTCAGAACCTTCTTCTCGTTGGCCTTGTTCATTTCGTCGACCCGCTTCAGCAGCTCGGGAGCGCAAAAGGGGCCTTTCTTGATACTTCTGCTCATCTTTTACTGCCTCCTTACTTACCGTTACGACGCTTGACGATGAACTTGTCGGTGGGGTTCTTCTTCTTGCGGGTCTTGTAACCCATAGCAGGCTTGCCCCAGGGAGTGACAGGACCGGGACGGCCCACGGGGCTCTTGCCCTCACCACCGCCGTGGGGGTGGTCATTGGGGTTCATCACGGAGCCGCGCACGGTGGGACGCCAGCCCATGTGACGCTTACGGCCGGCCTTACCGATGTGGATGTTAGCCCAGTCGGTGTTGCCAACCTGGCCGATGGTGGCCTTGCACTCCTCACGGATGAGGCGGACCTCGCCGGAGGGCAGACGCACCTGAGCCATGCCGTTCTCCTTAGCCATCAGCTGAGCGGCCACGCCAGCGGAACGAACCAGCTGAGCGCCCTTGCCGGGATACAGCTCGATGCAGTGGATCATTTCACCCACGGGGATGTTGGCGATGGGCAGGCAGTTGCCGGGCAGGATGTCGGCGTCGGCGCCGGTCATGATGATGTGGCCGGCCTTGATGCCCACGGGAGCCAGGATATAACGGCGCTCGCCGTCCTCATACTCGATGAGGGCGATGTTGGCGGAGCGGTTGGGGTCGTACTGCAGGTTGATGACGGTAGCGCTGCCCACCTTATCACGCTTGAAGTCGATGATACGGTACTTGCGCTTGTTGCCGCCGCCGCGGTGGCGGACGGTGATGCGGCCGTAGCTGTTACGGCCGGCGTGCTTCTGGAGCACCTCGGTGAGGGAGCGCTCCGGCTTGGCCTTCTTATCAATGCCCTCGAAGGCGGACACAGTCATGTGACGGCGGGAGGGCGTTGTGGGCTTGTATACGCGAATAGCCATAGTTCAATTTCCTCCTCTTACACCATACCCTCGAAGAACTCGATGGTCTTGGACTCCTCGGTCAGAGTCACAACGGCCTTCTTCCAGCTGGCCCGACGGCCCTGGGGATAACGGCCCATGCGCTTGACCTTACCCTGCATGTTCAGGGTGTTAACCTTCGCCACGTTCACGCCGAAGATCTCCTCGACTGCCTTGGCGATCTCGATCTTGTTGGCGTCCTTGGCGACCTCGAAGGTGTACTTCTTCTCGGTGGCCAGCATCATGGACTGCTCGGTGACGATGGGGCGCTTAATGATATCGTAAGCGGTCTTCATTAGGCGAACACCTCCTCGATGGTGGCCAGCGCAGCCTTGTCGATGATCAGCTGGTTGGCGTTGACAATGTCATAGACATTGATCAGGTTGGCGGGAGTGGTGACCACGCCGGGAATGTTGCGAGCGGACTTGACCACGTTGGCGCAGCTGGTGACAACCACAGCCTTGTCGGCCTCCACGGCGTTCAGGAAGCCCTGGAAGGTACGGGTCTTAATCTCGTTCATGCCCAGGCCGTCCACCACCAGCAGGTTGCCGGAGGCAGCCTTAGCGGACAGAACGGACTTCAGGGCCAGACGCTTCACCTTCTTGTTGAGGGTGTAGCTGTAATCGCGGGGCTTGGGAGCGAACACGATACCGCCGTGGGTCCACTGAGGAGCACGGGTGGAACCCTGACGGGCGTGACCGGTGCCCTTCTGGCGCCAGGGCTTGCGGCCGCCGCCGGAAACCTCGGCACGGGTCAGAGCGCTCTGAGTGCCCTGACGGCAGTTGGCCAGGTGATTCTTGACCACATCGTGAACGACGTACTGGTTGGGCTCGATGCCGAAGATGGACTCGGAGAGCTCGACCTCGCCGATCTGCTTACCGGCCATATCATAAAGGTTAGCTTTAGGCATTTGTCATTCTCTCCTTTCTTACTTGTTACGCGCAGAGGCCTTCTGGGGATTGACACGGGCGGAAGCCTTCTGAGGATTGACGCGGCCAGCCTCGGTGACCTTCTTCTCCATGACCTTCTTGACGGAGCTGCGCAGAGCGACCACGCCGCCCTTGGGGCCGGGGATAGCGCCGCGCACGGCAACCAGGCCCATCTCCTCGTCGACCACCACAACGTCCAGGTTCATCACAGTGACCTGCTCGTTGCCCATCTGGCCGGCGCCGATCTTGCCCTTGAAGATGCGGGAAGGATCGGTGCTGGAGCCCATAGAACCGGCGTGACGGTGCACAGGACCGGTACCGTGGGTATTCTTCAGGGTGTGAGCGCCCCAGCGCTTGACGACGCCCTGATAGCCGTGACCCTTGCTGATGCCGGTCACGTCCACGCGATCGCCCACGGCGAACACGGTGGCGTTGATCTCGTCGCCCACGTTGAGCTCGGCGGCGTTATCCAGCTTGAACTCCTTCAGGACGCGCAGGACCTTGCCGGACTTCTTGCTGTGGCCCACCTCGGGCTTGGACAGCTTGCGCTCGGGAACTTCCTCAAATCCCAGCTGAACGGCGGTGTAGCCGTCCTTTTCCTCGGTCTTCTTCTGCACCACGGTGCAGGGGCCTGCCTGGATGACAGTGACCGGGATGACCTTGCCGGCTTCATCGAAGATCTGGGTCATGCCCAGCTTCTTGCCGATAATGGCCTTTTGCATGTGTATTCCTCCTTAATAAGGTTATTGGTTGAAAAACGTGAGACATTGGGTGCTCATTGGTTTTCCAACATGACCCGCTCACCTCAATTGAGCGGTGAGCTGCGGGTACAACAAAGTTGTGTGAGAGTCAGTTGTAATGTTGTCACGTTCCAAAGCCTTCGCGACGGTCGCTTTCCCTTCGACTCGCTTTCCAAACTCGAAGTGCTGCTCACTTCTCCTTTGAAAAGCTCGCTACGGTCCAAGCTTCCTGCTCCCGGCTTTTCCACGCTTCCTTACAGCTTGATCTCGATGTCCACACCAGCGGGCAGGTCCAGGCTCATCAGAGCCTCCACAGTCTTGGCAGAGGGCTTCACCACGTCAATCAGACGCTTGTGAGTGCGACGCTCAAACTGCTCACGGCTGTCCTTGTACTTGTGGACAGCGCGCAGGATGGTGACCACTTCCTTCTTGGTGGGCAGGGGGATGGGGCCGGAGACGGTGGCGCCGGAGCGCTTGGCGGTCTCCACGATCTTCTCGGCGGCCTGGTCGATCAGCTGATGATCGTAAGCCTTGAGCCGAATGCGAATCATTTCTTTCTGAGCTGCCATTTGGGTTTTCCTCCTTAATAACATACGAAGTGATGATTGGTCGTCCCTTCGTACGGTGAAAAACTCCGTCCACGTTTCCGTGCGTATCACTCTGGGGCATGAATAAAACCGGCACAAAAGCTGGCCGGTTTCACCCATTTCCCGGCGATATACGCCGTGAACTGAGTCTCTCAGCCGCCCGATTCTCGGACATACTCCGCGGAAGTTACCTCGTTTTCACGAGCAATCTCCCGCATCATCGCATAGTGCACCCTTTGCAGGCGCTTGATTATTGTACTATATACACTTTGTAAAGTCAAGGGAAAATTCAAGTTTTTTCGCTGCAAACTCCGCCAGTTCCCGGGGAAAACCAGGGGGTTTTTGTGTGCAATTTGACCTTTGCTTTTCCGGCCTCCAGGCCCTCAAAACCTCTGCCGCTCTCCTGACGTTTCCGCCCCCCATGCGGCGCTGTGGTAGGGGCCGTGGCTTGCCCGGCCCGCTTTGCCGGGGGCCTGTTCTTCTCCCATGTCTCAGGCGCAAACCTGCGCCCCAACGGGGGACGCTCCGCTGGGCCCGATTTCTCCACGATGAGAAATCGGGGAAAGAATCGCTTAGGGCGTTCCCCCCTAAGAACCTCCCCGGGGTACGAGGCTGACCCTGCGTCAGTTCTACGGTCGGCCCTGGCACCGGTGGGGTCACATGGATGGTCTGGCAAGTCTATGGACCGTGCCCCCTTCTCTGTGAGACGGCACCGCTCCTTCCAGGGCCTTACCCTGGTGTGCGGCGTTCCCGCCGCCGGGAACGGTGCGCCGAGCCCTAGGCCTTTACCCTCAATTAAAATCCGTGCCGCCCAGCGGCACACCACAATTCTTCATTATTCATTCTTCACTATTCATTACCCACAACAGCCGCCGCTGCAACCGCAAGAACTCCCCTGCCCCTCTCTCAGATGGCTGGGCAGAGACTCGTCCTCTTCAATCCACTCCTTCTCCACATCCACAATGCGGTACTCCGTCTGGGTGTCCCGGATGACCAGCTGGGAGATGCCCGCGTTGATGATGAGGCGGCGGCACATGGAGCAGGAGGTGGACCCGGCCATGAGCTCCCGGGTCTTGGGGTTGACGCACACCATATATAAGGTGGCCCCCAGCACTTCCCGGCGGGAGGCGGAGATAATGGCGTTGGCCTCGGCGTGCACCGAACGGCACAGCTCGTACCGCTCCCCGGAGGGGATGTTCATGGCCTCCCGGGTGCAGTAGCCCAAATCGATGCAGTTTTTCCGGCCACGGGGAGCCCCGTTGTAGCCGGTGGACACGATCTCGTCGTTTTGGACGATGATGGCCCCATAGTGGCGGCGCAGGCAGGTGGAGCGCTCGGACACCGTCTGTGCAATGTCCAGATAATAGTTTGTCTTGTCAATGCGTGGCATGGGACCATCCCTCCATATTTCGTACTGCCTGCCATTATATCAGCCTTTTTTCCGTGACACAACGGTCAAATTCACATTTTGTTTACCGTTACCCCATTGACGTTGTCAAGGGTTGCGATTATCATAATAGTAAACAATACAGCGACGCCTTAGGCTGTCAGGAGGTAAGAACCTGTGATTCGTCAATATCTCAGCCGTTTTATGACTGGCCGCTATGGCATGGACCAACTCAATCTGTTTCTCATGGTCACCTATCTGGTGCTCTACCTGGTGTTTTTCCTCACCGGGCTGTGGGTGCTGGACATGATCGTACTGGTACTATTACTGGTGGTGCTGTTTCGGATGCTGTCCCGGGACATCTACCGCCGTCAGGCAGAAAACACCCGGTTTCTCCAGATTGTCCGGCCCATCCAACATAAATTCCGCACCTTCCGCACCCGGATGAAAGACCGGGAGCACCGTTACTTCAAGTGCCCCAGCTGCGGCCAGCAGATGCGGGTGCCCCGAGGCAAGGGACGTATCACCGTCCACTGCCGCTCCTGCGGGGCCACCTTTGAGGAAAAAAGTTAAAAAAATGGGTCGGACGAACGTCCGACCCATTTTTTATGCAATTACTTGTTCTGGTTGGGCTGCTTGACCTGCACAGAGTCCTTGGTCATGGGACGGCGCAGCAGGCGGAAGTTGGGCATACCGCCGGCCTCGCACACCCGGCTGACCAGGGTGTCGGCGTAGCAGAACAGCTGCTCGTAGCAGCGCACGTGGAACTCCTTCTTATCGTCGTCGGTGACCTCACCAGTGACCTGGAACAGGCCCACCAGCTCCACAGAGGCGAAGAAACGGTGATCGGGGTTGTCGGTCTTGTCCTTCACGCACTGATACAGCTTGGCCACGCACTTGGTGGAGTCCGCGTTGTACTTGACGGTGAAATTGGAGTTGTTCTCCAGCTGGACCTGCCCAGCCTTGTCCAGCTTGTTGAAAAACTGGAGGTCCTCCAGCTTGTAGGAAAGCATTTGCAAATCTGCCATGGTTGGCACCTCGCCCTTCTTGTTGATTTTTCCTGTGTTCCATTGTACCATAGAGATACCATGGCCGGACGTCTCTGACGCCCCTCGCCTTTGGCGACACTGCCGCTATTGTACCATAACTTGACAGGGTGTGCAACCGTCCTTGTGTAAATTTCTCTCTCTTTTGCACACACGCCCCCTGGCTTTTCGAGGTGATTTTTATGAATGATACCATTGCCGCCATTGCCACCGGGCACCAGGCCACTGCCATCGGCATCCTCCGCCTCTCGGGGCCCCAGGCCATTTCTGCCCTGGACCAGGTGTTTACCCCCGCCCGTGGCAAGCCCATGGCAGAGCAGCCCAACCGCCTGCTGGTGTACGGCACCCTCCACGACGCCCAGGGCAACGCCCTGGACCACTGCCTGGCCACCGTCTCCCGTGGCCCCCACAGCTATACGGGAGAGGACACCGCCGAGCTGCAATGCCACGGCTCCCCGGTGCTGCTGACCATGGCCCTAGAGGCCCTGTTTGCCTGTGGGGTGCGCCAGGCCCAGGCGGGCGAGTTCACCCGGCGGGCCTTCCTGGCGGGAAAAATGGATTTGACCCGCACCGAGGCGGTGGCAGACCTCATCCACGCTGAGACCCAGGGGGCGGTGTATCAGGCCGCCGGACAGCTGGGGGGCGCTCTGGCCCAGGTCATTGAGGACATCTACCACCAGCTCACCGCCCTTATGGCCCACTTCCACGCCGTCCTGGACTACCCCGACGAGGACATCGACCCCTTCGAGGCCCAGGAGATTGCCGACACCCTGGGCCAGACGGAGAAACAGCTGGACCAGCTCACCGCCACCTATCAGCGGGGCAAAGCCCTGGTGGAGGGGATTCCCTGCGCCATTGTGGGCAAGCCCAACGCCGGAAAATCCACCCTGTTCAACGCCCTGCTGGGCTATGACCGGGCCATCGTCACCCCCATTGCCGGCACCACCCGGGACACCGTGGAGGAGCGGCTGAACCTGGGGGGCGTGCTGCTGCGCCTCATCGACACCGCCGGACTGCGGGACAGCGACGACCAGGTGGAGCAGCTGGGGGTGGAGCGCAGCCGGGAAGCCCTGCGCCGCTCCGAGTTGACCCTGGTGGTGGTGGACGCCTCCCGGCCCCGGGACGAGGAGGAGGAAGAGCTGCTGCGGCTGGCCGCCCAGAACGGCCCCACCATCCTGGTGTACAACAAGGAGGACCTGCCCTCCGCCGCTCCCCTGCCCCAGCCCCCCACCGGGGTGGAAACGGTGACCCTGTCCGCCCTCACCGGGGACGGCATCGACCAGCTGGAGCTGGCCATCGGCCGCCTGTTCCCCCACGACCCCGGCCTGCGCCCCGGAGCGCTCCTCACCAACGCCCGCCAGGCCCAGGCCGCCGCTCAGGCCCGGGACTGCCTCACCCGTGCCCAGCTGGCCCTCCAGGCCGGGCTCTCCCCCGACGCCGTCCTCACCGATGTGGAAGACGCCCTACAATATCTGGGTCAGCTCACCGGGCGCGTGGTGCGGGACGACATTACTTCCCAAATTTTCCAGCGCTTTTGCGTGGGTAAATGACAGTTTTTGTCACTTTTTAGGGGTTGACACCATATCTATGGATAGCCTTCCACCACTCACACACCATGTGGAAAACTTTGTGGAAGCTGTGGAAGTCTCTCTCACCGGGAAAGGCAGACCGCCTTTCCCGGTGTCTTTTTTTGCACCCTGCTGCGCGCATTTTTGTCCGCCACAGGCGGCCAAAACCACACTTGCAGGGCGAGAAGTATGGGATCCCATGCGCATGTCCTGGGATTCCATGCATTTCCATGTTTCCCGCCTGGCGGCGGGAACTCTGCGAGGTTGTTCCCCCCTTCCCTGCCACACAGGCCGCTATAGGTGGTGGGTTGTTTCCCGTTTGTTGCCGATGTTTGGCTATCCTGGGGGGATACTGGACTTTTCTCTCCCCCTGTGCTAAGATGCTCTCATCCCCACCCTGGGGAGAGAAAGAGAGAGAGTTTATGAACAAGAACGTTTCCAACGCCTATGCTGGGTTTGCCCAGCGCCTGGGGTTGCAGATGGACGACAGTGGTGGCCTGTACGGCCAGCGGGGCGGCTACGCCTGGACCATCTTCGCCACGGACCCCCGCTATCCCTATCAGCTTTTGGTGACCACCCCCGTCCACCGCACCGCCGGACCTCTCAGCAAAGAGGAGGTGCGCCAGTTCAAGCGGGAGCACAAGGAGATTTTTCTCCTCCATCAGCGCCAGAACGCCATCTCCATCACCGTCCGGGTCAAGGGCTCCAAGGGGGCAGATCGGCTGGAGGCGGCCATGAACGCCCTCACCGAGCTGCTGCGCACCCAGTCCTTCCGGCCCTGCTGCCAGAACTGCGGCCAGGAGCTGCCTGTGGAGGGCTACTTTGTCTCCGGCGGCTACATGCAGGTGTGCGACAACTGCGCCCAGGCCCTGAAGCAGTCCCACAACACCGCCCAGGCCCAGCGGACCCAGAAGAGCGAGAACGTGGTGGGCGGCATCGTGGGCAGCCTCATCGGCTCCCTGCTGGGAGTGCTGTGCATCATCCTGCTCAGCCAGTTGGGCTATGTGGCCGCCCTGTCCGGCCTCATCATGGCCGTGTGTACCCTCAAGGGCTATGAGATGCTGGGGGGCAAGCTGTCCAACCGGGGCATTGTCATCAGCATTGTGGTGATGATTGTCATGACCTTTGTGGGAGACCGGATCGACTGGGCCATTCTGGTGTCTCAGCAACTGGAAATGCCCCTGCCCATGGCCTTCCAGGCCGTGCCCGTGCTGCTGGCCGAGGAGATCATCGTGCCCTCTGCCTACTGGACCAACCTGGTGCTGCTGTATGTATTCATGTTGGGCGGCGCTGTGCCCACCATCCGCAGCTCCATCCGCAACCGCCGATTTGTGGATGTGGTGTACCGCCTGGGCCACCCGCCTGTGGAACTGTAAGGAAAAAGCCGCTGTGCAAAGGCTGCACAGCGGCTTTTTTGTCAGTTGCGGGTTGATAAGCGGTCTGCCACCACTCGGGCGGCCTTGACGCCGGAGGCGCCCGCCTGGGCCAAGCCACGGGTGACACCGGCGCCGTCGCCCACGGCGAAGAAGCCGGGCAGGGCGGTCTCCAGCTGGTTGGACAGGGAGATGCGGGCGGAGTAGAACTTCACCTCGGCACCATACAGCAGGGTGTCATAGTTGGCGGTACCGGGGGCCAGCTTGTCCAGGGCGTAGATCATCTCGATGATGTCGTCCAGCTGCCGCTTGGGCAGAGCCAGGGACAAATCGCCGGGGACGGCGGCGGTGAGGGTGGGCCGCACAAAGGACTTGGACAGGCGGTGCTCATTGGTGCGGATGCCGGACACCAGGTCCCCGAACCGCTGCACCAGCACGCCACCCGCCAGCATGTTGGACAGAGAGGCGATGTGCTTGCCGTAGCGGTAGGGCTCATTGAAGGGCTGGGTGAAGCGGTTGGACACCAACAGGGCGAAGTTGGTGTTGCGGCTTTGCAGCTTGGGGTCGGAGTAGGAGTGGCCGTTGACGGTGTTGATGCCCTCCACGTTCTCCGCCACCACGTGACCGTAGGGGTTCATGCAGAAGGTGCGCACCGAGTCGCCGTACTGCTTGGTGCGGTACACCAGCTTGGACTCGTACACCACGTCGGTGATGTGCTCGAAGACGGTGGCGGGCAGCTCCACCCGCACGCCGATGTCCACCTGGTTGTTGATGAGCTCCAGACCCAGCCCCTTGCACTGGTTGGCAAACCACTCCGCGCCGGAGCGGCCAGGGGCGGCGATGAGATAGGGGGCGTTGAAGGTGTCCCCGTTCTCGCTGGCCAGGGTGTAGGTGCCGTCGGCCTCCACGGTGATGGAGCGGATGGCGGTGCGGAACCGGAAGTCGTGATTGTCCCGGATGTGCTCATAGATGTTGGTCAAAATGCGCAGGTTGTTCTCGGTGCCCAGGTGCTTGCACCGGGCCTGGAGCAGGTGCAGGTCGAACTCCAGAGCCTTTTTCTCCAGCTCCCGGGCCTGGGGGGTGGTGGTGGAGAAGCACTGGGTGGTGGCGCCGTGCTGGACATTGATGGAGTCCACGTAGTCGATGAGCTCCATCACCTCTTCCTGGCTGAGGAAGTCGGTGAGCCAGCCGCCGAAATCGGTGGTAAAGTTAAATTTGCCATCGGAGAAGGCCCCGGCTCCGCCGAAGCCGCACATGGTGTCGCACACCTTGCAGTTGATGCAGGCCTTCACTTTGCCCGCCACAATGGGACAGCTGCGGTGGTAGATATCGGCGCCCTGGTCCACCACCAGCACCTTGGCCTCGGGGCAGCGCAGCGCCAGCTCATAGGCGGCAAAAATGCCCGCCTCTCCGGTGCCCAGCACCATAACATCATAACGATTGGTCATGAACGTTCCTCATTTCCGTAATAGTAGGGGCAAAGCCCCGATGCAGTATAGCAGAGGTTTGGGATTGTTGCAATGGAGTTTTCTGTCAAGAAAGGCCCCTTCGACTAAAATCCGTGCCGCTATGCGGCACACCTTACTTCTTCACTCTTCACTATTACCTATTCCCTGCCCTTTATCCTTCCCCGGTACCAGCCCGTCACCCCGTGTTTTTTCACCAGGTAGCCCCGGCTGCATTCGGTAACCAGGGCCAGCCGGTCCCCCGCCTGGATGGGGAGCTCATAGTCGGTGGTGTCCTCGGTGTGGGTCAGGCCGTCGCTCTGGCGGGTGTACAGGTAGTGGCGCAAAATCCACATCTCCCGCCCGGTGGACACGTGGCGGCACCAGCACACGTCCTCCCCCTCCTCTAAAATCTCCACCACGCTGTCGCTCCAGCGGATGTTAAAGGAGTCCTGGGACGGCGCCTGGTCGTCCAGGGCCGTCACCACCGGCAGGCCGTCATAGGCCACATAGTCCATGTGCTCCTGGGTGATGTCGGGGATGATGAGGGCGTTGAGCTGGCCATCCACCTTGAGCACACAGCCGCCGTCAATGGAGACGATGTGCTGGTCCTCTTTCATCCAGGGCCGGGCCACAGGAATGTCGGTGCGGTAGAGGGTCACCGGCCAGTGGCCCACCACCACCCAGTGGTGGAAGTTCCGGCCCTGGCCCACAAAGTTGTCGTTTTTCATACAGCCGTAGGCGGGCAGGGACTCCATGTCCTCCTCCCGGTCAATGCCGCCGTGGACAAAAATGTACCGCCCTGCCTGTAGGATGTGGGCCATCCCCCGCAAATATGCCACCTCCCGGGGCATTTTTTCCAAAATCTCCGCCCGCAGCTGGGGCAGGTCTTCCGGCCCCTGGGGGTGCAGCCCCAGCTCCGCCCCCATCTGGAGGATGAGGGAGCGGCGGTCCCAGGTGCGAAACACCGGCCACAGGGCCTCGTCAATGCCCGGCCGCCCCTCCAAAAAGATGAGGTCCAGGTGGTCGCAGTTGCCGCACAGGGGGTACACGGTGTGGGTCTCCCCCAGCTCCATGAGATAGCGCAGGAGGCCCAGGCTCTCCTCCCCTTTTTCAAACAAGTCTCCCACCAGGACGAGCACATCTTCAGGGGTAAATTCGGCTTTTTTCAGTACGCCACGAAAAAAGGGCAGGTTTCCGTGGATATCGCTGATGGCCAGCACCCGTCTGCCCGGGGCAATGTCAGGCCGTAGGACCTTAGCTGTGGAACTCATGGGACTCATCCTTCCGTGTGGCATGTATTCCCTTTTATCATATCACGACTTCTCCCCCGGTGCAAAAGAAACCCGCCGCAAGGCGGAGTGAAAAAAACCGTTTACTTCATCGCTTCAATGTGTTAGGATAAACGTATCAGAAACTACCCATCCACAAGGAGGAGCCTATGCCCAAAGTAGCGAGCAAGGAGCGCAGCATGGCGCTGTATGAGAGCATTGTGCAGCTGAAGAGCGTGGAGGAGTGTTGCGCCTTTTTTGATGATTTGTGTACCGTGGGAGAGCTGCGGGCCATGGAGCAGCGGTATGATGTGGCCCGCCTGCTGGACCAAGGGCTGGTGTACACCGAGATTCTGGAGAAGACCGGGGCCAGCTCCGCCACCATCAGCCGGGTCAACCGGATTTTCTCCTTCGGCACCGGAGGCATGCACCGGATGATTCAGCGGCAGAAAGAGGACCAGGAGCCCTCAGAATAACGTCCCAACAACAAGCAGGAGGAAGAGCCAGCTTTGGCTCTTCCTCCCATTGTCCATACACAGCCCGGTCTTCATCTTGACATTCCTCCGAAAACGGGCTATCATATAAGCGAAGGGTGCTGCCGGTGACGGTTGTCCCCCAGCGTTTACGTAAGAAGTAACCGGAAGTTTGGAGGACTGGCGGTTACTTCTTTTTTATGTTCTGAAACAGAGCAATTATCCCCACGACTAAAATGCCAATCTGAATCAAATCAGAAAATGTCACATATGTCACCGGGACCACCCCCTTTCTAAAGGGGGCAAGAAGCACCCCCTTATGAAGCAGGGGGGACAAACCGCCAACCGTATGGTAGCACCCACATCATGATACCGGATACGACACAAAATAGCAAGCCCCCAGGCCGTTTGGCCTGGGGGCTGTTTAGTTTAGTTGTTTTCTCCTAGTGTATGTACTTCAACATCTGCACAAGATACTCTCCAGCAAGACCGGTTTCATCTCGATCCAATGTTCTTCTGTCAAATTCACAAAATCCATTGGAAGAATAAAACTCAATTAACTTCGGCTTGTCCTCACATTCCACATAAGTTACCCTGCCTCCCAGCTCCAGCTGAATTTTGGACACCTTATCGCAAGCTAACTTCAGTAACTCGTCTCCTGTCATCAAGCAGTTCAAGCCATTGGTGTAGTTCTTTCCCAACTGGGCAATCAGTGGAGCGGATAACGTGTAAGAGCGAATCGTTGGGTCATATACTGCAAACTTGGCAATTCGTTTCGCCAACGACCCAGATAAGCGATTTTTCTTGACGGTAATATACTTATTGGCCAAGGTAAAATACCCGGCTATCTCTGCCTTTCCCCGATAAGATGCATACACAATGTGTGTTTGAGACAAGCTGCGTTTAGAAAACTCCACTGCCTTCTGAGTGAAGAAATTCTCCACATCTTCATTAAGCGGGCACGAAAAAGAGGAAAGGAGCTCTTTGGTACGTTCTTCTCCAAGCTCCTCCACCATAAGTTTTAAATTGACAACTTTATACCCCGTCATCTCTCATGCCCCAAACATCTTGCGAATATCCTCTCGGGACGCCTCAGAATGGGACCGTTGCATAACAACGTCTTTCTGTGACTTTCCTCCTGCATTCTCCAAAGCCCGTACCAGTGCAAGTGCAGATTTTCTGTCCTTGATGTGAATGGTTTTCAAAATGCTCTTGGTGGACATACCTTGCACCTCCTATCTTACTTTGCTTATCTCTCCATGATATGAATCACAACCTTTAGTTGTGTTCTTATTATATCAAGATTGTTGATATTTTACATGCACGTATTGTCCAAATTTATCACATATTTGTTGTAAACAATTTCTGTAAAACCTATCTTTCAAAAGCAAGCCCCCAGGCCGTTTGGCCTGGGGACTTGTCTTATTTTGTTTATTTGAAGTACAGAGCGCCGGACTCGAAGATGGGCTGCATCTTGTCGCCCACGATGTTCACGCCCACATGGGCGCCGCACCGCTCGGAGTGGCCCATCTTGCCGAACACCCGGCCATCGGGGGAGAAAATACCCTCAATGGCGCACACCGAGCCGTTGGGGTTGCCCACCATGTCCATGGTGGGGGCTCCGGTGAGGGGGTTGACGTACTGAGTGGCCACCTGGCCGTTGGCGATGAGCTCCCGCACCACACTCTCGGGGGCCACGAAGCGGCCCTCGCCGTGGGAGATGGCGATGGAGTGCAGGTCGCCCACCTGGCTCTTGAGCATCCAGGGGGACTTCACGGAGGCCACACGGGTGGTGACATAGCGGCTCTGGTGGCGGCCAATGGTGTTATAGGTCAGAGTGGGGCAGCTGTCGTCCATGTCCCGAATCTCGCCGTAGGGCACCAGACCCAGCTTGATGAGAGCCTGGAAGCCGTTGCAGATGCCCAGCATCAGGCCGTCTCGGTTCTTCAGCAGGTCGTGGACCGCATCGGTGAGCCGGGGGTTGCGGAAGAAGGAGCAGATGAACTTGGCGGAGCCGTCGGGCTCGTCGCCGCCGGAGAAGCCGCCGGGCACAAAGATGATCTGGCTTCTGGCAATGGCCTTCTCCAACTCCACAGCGGACTGCTGGAGATCCTCGGCGGTGAGGTTGCGCACCACCACGATCTCCGCCTCCATGCCGGCCCGCACACAGGCCCGGGCGGAGTCAAACTCACAGTTGGTGCCGGGGAACACGGGGATGACCACCCGGGGCTTGGCAATGGAGCCGCTGAACACGGCGGGAGAGCGCTTCTCACAGGAGATGGTCTCCACGTCGCCGGACAGGCCCGCGTCGGTGGGGTACACGGTCTCCAGCACGCTGTCGTTGAGCTCCAGCAGCTCGGCGATGGGGGCGGTATCGTCGCCAATGGTGACGGCACCGGACTCGTCGGTGTAGCCCAGCAGCACGCCGCCCTCCACTTCCTCGGTGCACTCGGCAATGATCATGCCGGGACAGGGCGTGTACCAGGGGGCGTTGACGCCGCTCTCAGCGGTAAAGCCCACGCCGTTGCCGAAGGCCATCTTCATGACGCCCTCGGCCACGCCGTTCTCCACGGCCCAGGCGGCGGCCACCTTTCCGGTGCGGCACAGGGCGTGGAACTTCTCAAAGGCGGTGCGGTGTCCGGCGTAGTCGGTGAGGTCGGCCCCGCCGAAGAGGTACACGGGGTGGCCAGCGGCCTTAAACTCCTGGGTGATGACCTCGCCCGCCTTCACGGGAGCGATGGCAAAGGAGATGAGGGTGGGGGGCACGTCCAGTTCCATGAAGGAGCCGGACATGGAGTCCTTGCCGCCGATGGCGGCACAGTTCAGGCCCAGCTGAGCGTCCAGAGCGCCCAGCAGCGCCTGGAAGGGCTTGCCCCAGCGCTTGGCCTCGTCCCGGAGCTTCTCAAAGAACTCCTGGAAGGTGAGGTAGGCACGGGTGTAGTCGGCGCCTGCGGCCACAATCTTGGCCACGGAGGTGACCACGCTGGCCTGAGCACCCAGATAGGGGTCGGCGCTCATCCAGTCGGGGTCAAAGCCCCAGGCCATCAGGCTGGCCTGGTCGGTCTCCTGGCCGGGCTCCACGGGGAACAGGGCGGCCATGGCCTGGGCGGGGGTGCGCTGGGTTTTACCGCCAAAGGGCATGAGCACGCTGCCAGCCCCGATGGAGCCGTCGAACCGCTCGGTGAGGCCCCGGCGGGAGGCGCTCTTCAAGCTGCCGGCCATATCCCGCAGGGTATTGGCCCCGGCCACAGGCTTCACGGTGCCCTGGGGCACCTCCACCTGGGCGTGCTTGACAGCGCCATTGGTGTTCAAAAAGTCTCGGCTCAGGTTGGCGATGGTCTGGCCCTTCCAGGTCATGACCATGCGGGGGCTCTCGGTGACCACGGCCACCTGATAGGCCTCCAGGTTCTCGCTCGCTGCGGCGGCCATGAAGGCGGCGGCGTCCTCGGGGGCCACCACCACGGCCATACGCTCCTGGCTCTCGCTGATGGCCAGCTCGGTGCCGTCCAGGCCGTCATATTTCTTGCGCACGGCGTCCAGGTCGATGGTCAGGCCGTCGGCCAGCTCGCCGATGGCCACGGACACACCGCCGGCGCCGAAGTCGTTGCAGCGCTTGATGAGGCGGGTCACGTCGCCCCGGCGGAACAGGCGCTGAATCTTCCGCTCCTCGGGGGCGTTGCCCTTCTGCACCTCACTGGCCATGGTGGACAGAGAGGTCATGTTGTGGCTCTTGGAGGAGCCGGTGGCACCGCCGATGCCGTCCCGGCCGGTACGGCCGCCCAGCAGGATGACCACGTCACCGGGGGCGGGCACTTCCCGGCGCACGTGGCTGGCGGGAGCGGCACCCACCACAGCGCCGCACTCCATGCGCTTGGCGATGTAGCCGGGGTGGTAGACCTCGGCCACGTGTCCGGTGGCCAGGCCGATCTGGTTGCCGTAGGAGGAGTAACCAGCGGCAGCGGTCTGGGCAATCTTGCGCTGGGGCAGCTTGCCGGGGATGGTGTCGGAGAAGGGCACGGTGGGGTCGCCGCCGCCGGTGACACGCATGGCCTGGTGGACATACACACGGCCGGACAGGGGGTCCCGGATACAGCCGCCGATACAGGTGGCAGCGCCGCCGAAGGGCTCAATCTCGGTGGGATGGTTGTGGGTCTCGTTTTTGAACATGAGCAGCCAATCCTGCTCGGTACCGTCCACCTGGGCGGGGACGTGGATGGAACAGGCGTTAATCTCCTCGCTCTCGTCCAGCTCGGGGAGCATGCCCCGCTTTTTCAGGGTCTTGGCGCCGATGGTAGCCAAATCCATGAGGGTCTGGGGCCGCTTGTCCGCCTTCTCCTGGCCGTACACCTCCACCCGGGCGTCCAGGTAGCGCTGATAGGCGGCCTTCACGTCGTCCCGCTTGACGCTGACGCTGTCCAAGTGGGTGGAGAAGGTGGTGTGGCGGCAGTGGTCGGACCAATAGGTGTCCACCACCCGCACCTCGGTGAGGGTGGGGTCACGCCCCTCCTCGTCCCGGAAATAGGTCTGGAGGAAGGTCAGATCCGCCAGGTCCATGGCCAGGCCGTACTGGGCCAGCAGCTCTTCCAGCCCCTCCCGGTCCAGCTGGGTGAAGCCGTGGAGCACAGGCACCGCCTCGGGCACGGGGTACTGGCCCTGGAGGGTCTCGGGCTTGTCCAGACTAGCCTGACGGCTCTCCACGGGGTTGATGAGGTGGCCACGAATCTTGTCCAGTTGCTCCTCGGTGAGGGTTCCCTCCAGCACGTACACGGTGGCGCAGCGCACGGTGGGGCGCTCGCCGCCGGTCATCATCTGGAAGCACTGGGCGCAGGAGTCCGCCCGCTGGTCATACTGGCCGGGCAGGGCCTCCACGGCCACGATGGTGTGGGGCTCCTGGGGCAGCTGGGGCATCTCCTCGTCCCAAATGCCGTCCACCTGGGGCTCCGAGAGGATGGTGGTGCGGGCGGCGTCGTAGACGCTGCGCTCCACTCCCTCCACGTCGTAGCGGCGGATGACCCGCACCCCGGTGAGGGAGTCCACCCCCAGGGGGCCTTTCAGCTCTCCCATCAGGTGCCCTGCCTCCACGTCAAAGCCGGGCTTCTTTTCCACAAAGCAGCGAAATACCTTGCTCATTGCCACACTCTCCCTTATTTATCTTTGTCTTGCTGTTGGATACCAGCGTTTTTATCTTCCACGGACGACCAGATCGTCCACTGATCCACATTCGCATAGAGATTTGACTGGGTGGGGGTCACCCCCGTCACCAGGCCCCACCGCACCAGCAGGGAACCCCGTAAAAAACAGATGGGAGCCAGCGGGGTCTGCTGGGCAAAGCCCGCCAGATAGGCCTCCAGCTCCGTCTCTCCCCCGGTCCTGCGCCAGGCGTTGAGCAGCTCCTGCACCTCGCTCTGGGTGCCCCCATAGCTCAAGGACCCGGTGAGCAGAGCGGTGAGGTCAAAATCCGAAGTGAGCTGCACCTGGCCTAGGTACAAATCAAAATTGCCCCGCTCCAGGGCGGACACATAGTCCTCCCAGGCCAGGGACTTCACGGTTACGGTAAACCCCGCCCCCTCCAGCTGATTGGCCACAGCCTGGGCCACCTGCTGCCGGGTGGAGTTGTCCTCGTTGACGATGAGGGTGAGGCTCCCCCCGGTAGTCTCCTCCGTGCCCCCCTGGGTCCATTCGGGCAGCTCTCCCCACGCCGGGGAGATGGGCCATGGGGTGGGGTCCCCATGGCCGGACAGCTGCACCTGCACCAGGCTGTCCCGGTTCAGGGCCGAGGAGATGCGCTGGCGCACCGCGGCGTCGGCACACACCCCTCGCTGGGTCTGGAAGCCCAGGTAGAGAAGCTGGCTGGTGGGGTAGTCGAACACCTCACAGGTGCCGGAGTAGCCCACCGCCTGGGGGTCGGAAAACTGGGTGGTGGCCATCCACACCTCGCCGCTGTCAAAGGCGGCCTTGCGCCGGTCCGGGGTGCTCACCTCCACCAGGGGGATGGTCTGGGCGGGCAGGGCGTCCACCTGGCCGCTGTAAGGGTTGGCCACCAGGGCCCCATCCTGCAACAGGTAGGGCCCGGTGCCCAGGGGGTCCTGTCCCTCCCGCTCCAGCACCACCGGAATATCCAGCAGGGCGGGCAGGTTGGCGTTGGGGCGGGACAGGGTGATGGTGAGGGTATAGGTCCCGGTCTGGGCCACCCCAGTGACGCCGGACAGGCGATTTTGGTACCGGGTGGCGGTGCGGGCGGTCTCCAGGGAGGAGACCACATGGGCGGCAGTGAGGGGGGTGCCGTCGGAGAAGCACACCCCCTGGGCCACCTCCACCGTCCAGGTCAGGCCATCGGACCCGGCGGTGGCCCCGGCAGCCAGCCGGGGCTGGGGCTGGAAACTCTGGTCCAGCTCATACAGGCCCTGGTACACCAATCCCCCCAGCTCCAAATTCGCCCCGTTGGTGCCCGTGATGGGGTGCATGGTCTGTTTGGGGTCATAGGCCAGGGAGAAGGTCCCGGTCTGGACCGGCTGCACCGTCCCGGTGGGGGCGGCAGACTGAACCGGGTTCTCCTCCGTGGCGGCGGTACAGCCGGACAGGAGCAGCGCCCCCGCCACGGCCAGGGCCGCTAGTTGGGTCTTGCGTCTCATTTCAAACCAATGGCGGCGGCCATGGAGCCCCGGTTGGTGCCCACCTGGCGGTGGCTCCAGAACAGGTCCGGGTGGCAGCTGGTGCACAGCTCACACACGCCGATGTTCTCGGTGGGCACGCCCGCCTTTTCCAGGCGCATGGCGTTAATTCCCTTCAAATCCACGGAATACTTGCCGTTTTCCTGGATGTGCAGATACTTGAGCACCGGGGTGGAGAAGGCGGACATCATGGCGTTGGGCACGTCCTCATGGGTCTCAAAGCAGCAGGGGCCGATGCCCGGGCCGATGGCGGCCAGGATGTTCTGGGGGTCACAGCCGTACACCTCTTCCATCTTGCGCACCACCGCCCCGGCGATGTCGGCGGCGGTGCCCCGCCACCCGGCGTGGGCGGCGGCCACCACCTGGCGCACCGGGTCATAGTACAAGATGGGCAGGCAGTCGGCGGAAAAGATCACCAGGGTCACCCCGGGCAGGTCGGTGACCAGGCCGTCGGCCTCATAGGACACCTTCTCGTAGGGGTCCTCTTTCACGTCCGCCTTGGTGATTACCCGCACATGGTTTTCATGGACTTGATTGGACATGGCCATCCGGGGCCCTTGGGCCCCGATGGCGGTCAAAAACCGGCGGTAGTTCTCCCGCACATGGTCCGGGTCGTCCCCCCGGCTTACGCCCAGGTTCAGGGACGCCCACATGCCCTCTGAGATGCCGCCCAGGCGGGTGGAGAAGCCGTGGGCCACTCCCCCGGCCTGTTCCATCTCCTCAGAGGCCAAAAAGACCACAGATTGATGTTGCTTCTGGACAATTGTCATGGTGGGTTACCTCCCGGTGATTGGGTCACAAAGGTTACTCTTCCCCGTGGTGGTACTGCTCGCAGGTGCACTTCTTCCACTTCAGGCCGGACCCGCAGGGGCAGGGGTCGTTGCGGCCGATCTTCACCGTCTTCTTGGTGGGCTGCTGGGTCACGGTCTTGTCCGAGCCGCCGGACTCGCCGGTGACCTTGGCCACACGCTGACGCTGGATGCCCTGGTTGGTGCGGATGCGGGCGGAGTACAGGCGCCGCAGAGTCTCCTCCTGGATGGCGGCGATCATCTCCTCGAACATGTCGTAGCCTTCCCGCTTGTACTCCACCACGGGGTCAGACTGGCCGTAAGCCCGCAGGCCGATGCCCTGGCGCAGCTCGGTCATGGCGTCGATGTGGTCCATCCAGTACTCATCCACCACGCGCAGCAGAATGACCCGCTCCAGCTCGCCCATGGGGTTGGAGATAGCGGTCTGGCCCAGTTCCGCCAGCTGCTGGGCAATGGAGTCGGCCTGGTGCTCGTAGTTGGCATGGGCCAGCTCCAGCAGCTTGTCGGTGAGGGCCTGGGTGGACAGGCTCCCCAGCTGTCCCTTCACATCGTCCAGCTGCTGGGCGGTAAACATCACGTTGACCCAGGGGGCCATAGCCACCTTGAAGCCAGCCTCGTCCAGCTTGCCCTGCTCTCCGGTGTGTCCGGCGATGAGGTTGGTGACGGTGGTGGTGAGCATATTCTCAATGGCGGCGTGGACGTCCTCGCCGTCCAGCACCTGGCGGCGCTGCTTGTAGATGACCTCACGCTGGGTGTTCATCACGTCGTCGTACTCCAGCACGGTCTTACGGATCTGGAAGTTCTGAGACTCCACCTTCCGCTGGGCCTTCTCGATGGCGTTGGACAGCATCTTCTGGTCCAGGGGGGTGTCCTCGTCCACGCCCAGCTTATCCATGACGCTCTGAATCCAGTCGGAGGCGAACAGGCGGAGGATATCGTCCTCCAGGGACAGGAAGAAGCAGCTCTCGCCGGGGTCGCCCTGACGGCCGGCACGGCCGCGCAGCTGGTTGTCGATGCGGCGGGACTCGTGGCGCTCGGTGCCCAGGATGTACAGGCCGCCCACTTCCCGGACCTTCTCGGCCTCTTCCTTGATCTCGGCCTTGAACTGGGCCTCGGCCTGGGCGAAGGCCTCACGGGCGGCGAGAATCTCCTCGTTGTCGGTGTCGGCGTGGCCGTCGCACTCGGCTAAAAGCTCGTCGCTCATGCCCTGGCGGCGGAGCAGCGCCTTGGCCATGTACTCGGCGTTACCGCCCAGCATAATATCGGTACCACGGCCGGCCATGTTGGTGGCCACGGTGACGGCGCCCAGCTTACCGGCCTGGGCCACGATCTCCGCTTCCTTGTCGTGGTGCTTGGCGTTCAGCACGTTGTGGGGAATGCCCTCCCGGGTCAGCAGCTTGCTCACCAGCTCGGAGATCTCAATGGACACAGTACCCACCAGCACAGGCTGGCCCTTCTCGTGGCACTCCTTGATCTGACGGACCACAGCCCGGTACTTGCCGGCCTGGGTCTTGTACACCTGGTCGGGGTGGTCCACACGGGCCACGGGGCGGTTGGTGGGAATCTCCACGATATCCAGGGAGTAGATCTGGCCGAACTCCTCCTCCTCGGTCATGGCGGTACCGGTCATACCGGACAGCTTGTCGTAGAGGCGGAAGTAGTTCTGGAAGGTGATGGTGGCCAGGGTCTTGGACTCGTGGGCCACGGTGACGTGCTCCTTGGCCTCGATGGCCTGGTGCAGGCCCTCGTTATAGCGGCGGCCGTACATGAGACGGCCGGTGAACTCGTCGACGATGATGACCTCGCCGTCCTTCACCACGTAGTCAATGTCCCGGCGCATGACGCCACGGGCCTTGATGGCCTGGTTGATGTGGTGGGACAGGGTGGTGTTCTCGGGGTCGGACAGGTTCTCCAGGTTGAACTGCTGCTCGGCCTTGGCCACGCCACGGGCGGTGAGGGTGGCGGTGCGGGCCTTCTCGTCCACGATGTAGTCGGCGTCGATGTTGACGTCCTCTTCCTCCTTGGCGTCCACGGAGGCCACCCGCTGGCAGGTCAGACGGGCCACGAAGTTATCCACCAGCTGGTAGAGCTGGGTGGACTTCTCGCCCTGACCGGAGATGATCAGAGGGGTACGGGCCTCGTCAATGAGGATGGAGTCCACCTCGTCCACGATGGCAAAGTTGTGGCCACGCTGCACCAGCTCCTTGCCGTAGATGGCCATGTTGTCTCGCAGGTAGTCGAAGCCGAACTCGTTGTTGGTGCCGTAGGTGATGTCGGCGGCGTAGGCCTTCTTCTTGGCCTCCTTATCCACGCCGTGGATGACCAGACCCACAGACAGGCCCAGGAATCGGTACACCTTACCCATCCACTCCGAGTCACGCTTGGCCAGGTAGTCGTTGACGGTGACGATGTGCACGCCCTTGCCGGACAGGCCGTTTAAGTAGGCGGGCAGGGTGGCCACCAGGGTCTTACCTTCACCGGTGCGCATCTCAGCGATACGGCCCTGGTGGAGGATGATGCCGCCGATGAGCTGCACCCGATAGGGACGCATACCCAGGACACGCCAGTCTGCCTCCCGACACACGGCAAAGGCCTCGGGGAGGATGTTGTCCAGCGTCTCGCCGTTGGCCAGACGGGCCTTAAACTCGTCGGTTTTTGCCCGCAGCTGCTGGTCGGTGAGGGCCTTCATTTCCTCTTCCAGGGCCTCAATTTTATCCACGAGGGGGGTGAGCGCCTTGACCGCCCGTTGGGACGGGGTGCCAAATATTTTCGTAAACAAACCCATGTTGCGCGCTTCCTTTCTGGTTCAGTGCTTGGGTAGAAAAACCCATTTTAACTTATGTAGTATACCATACTCCCCCACGAGAAAAAAGAGGAAATTGAAATTTCAGTATGTTTTGGGCGTTGCCCCACCCAAAAGCCCCCTGACTGGGGCGTGTGGGTGGGCTTGTCCCTCTGTCTGAGGTGAGTTTAGACCCTGCCAGCCTGTTTTTCGCTCCGCTGGGGTTACTTTCTGATGGGCAGAAAGTAACCAAAGACCCACCAAAGGGAGATCCCTTTGGAAACCCCATGTTTTTATGTTTTGTACCGGGTCGAGGCTCAAGTCGGCCCTGGGCCTGGTGGGGCTGGTTGGATGGCTGGGCATATCTCTGGGCAATTTCTGCTCCGCTGGCAGTTCCCGCTCCTTCCACCAGGGCCTCAGGTCTGGGGGAGCGGCCTCGCCCGGCCGCCGTCGGCCGGGGTGCGCCACAGGTAGGGCCGAAAACAAGAGAATGGCGCACCACCCCAGCAGCGACCAAAAAGAGAAGCGCTGCTTTCCCTCTTGGTATGGCAAACGCCCTTCGGCCCGGCCTGGGAAGCAACTCCTCACAGCCCAGAAAAGCGGGGTGGATTCCACAAGGAGGGGGAAGGCCCCTCCTTTGGCGATTCTTTGGTGGCTTTCTCATCGCTGAGAAAGCCACCCTGCGGAGCAAACCCCGGCTGGCAAGCCTGAAACAGGGGCGGTTCGACGGGTCTGCCTAGCGGCAGACAGCTCCCCCTGCACCGGGGGTGCTCTGCGCCTGGAGGTGCATCTAAATTCCCACCCCTTTATGCACCACTTTACTGTACAAAATTCCCCTTGACACTGTCCGCATGTGGCGGTATAATGTCCATCACAACAAAACAAAAGCAGACGAAGCGTGCAGGAAAAGGCCAGGGTCGGCCTACCGAAGGAGTGACACTCTCAGGTTCCCCGGGACACGGGGTGAGGACTGTACGTGGATGTAACTCTGGAGAAGCTCAGCAATGAGTGCCGAAGGTGCAACGTGGGGACCGCTGGTTCCCGCCAATCTCTCAGGCAAAAGGACAGAGGAAATCATACGCCGACGCACCCGCTCCCCCGTTGGGGAGTCGGTGCCAGCACCGTCATTTCCTCAGGTTGCGGAGTATTCCATCCGCAACCTGTTTTTGTTTTGTCAAAAACAGCTCGAGGAGAGGATTCAACATGGTTCAGCAATTGGAAGCCGCACTTTTACCCGTGGTCAACGCCTTAAATGACTACCTATCCAGCTACATTCTGGTGTTTCTGCTCATTGGCGTTGGCCTGTTCTACTCCATCCGCACCCGGTTTGTGCAGGTGCGCTGCTTTGGCGAGGGCATGAAAAAGGTCTTTGGCAACCTGTCCCTGCGGGGCGGGGCCCAGGCCCAGGGCATGAGCTCCTTCCAGGCCCTGGCCACCGCCATCGCCGCCCAGGTGGGCACCGGCAACATCGTGGGCGCCTCCGGCGCCATCCTCACCGGCGGCCCCGGGGCCATCTTCTGGATGTGGATCATCGCCTTCTTCGGCATGGCCACCATTTACGCCGAGGCCACCCTGGCCATCCACACCCGGGTCATTGACCAGGACGGCCACATCCACGGCGGCCCGGTGTACTACATCACCACCGCCTTCCGGGGCGCCTTCGGCAAGTTTCTGGCCGGGTTCTTCGCCGTGGCCATCATCCTGGCCCTGGGCTTTATGGGCTGCATGGTCCAGTCCAACTCCATCGGCTCCACCTTCCAGACCGCCTTTGGCGTGCCCTCCTGGGTGATGGGCGTGGTGCTGGTGGTCATCTGCGCCTTCATCTTCCTGGGCGGCGTGCAGCGTCTGGCCGCCGTCACCGAGAAGCTGGTGCCCATCATGGCCGCCATCTTCCTGCTGGGCGCTGTGGCGGTGCTGGTGGCCCGCATCGCCTACCTGCCCGAGACCTTCGCCATGATCTTCCGCTACGCCTTCCAGCCCCAGGCTATCATCGGCGGCGGCTTTGGCTACGCCATCAAAACCGCCGTCAGCCAGGGCGCCAAGCGTGGCCTGTTCTCCAATGAGGCGGGCATGGGCTCCACCCCCCACGCCCACGCCCAGGCCAACGTGAAAGACCCCCATGAGCAGGGCGTGGTGGCCATGGTGGGCGTGTTTATCGACACCTTCGTGGTGCTCACCCTCAACGCCCTGGTGGTCATCTCCACCCTGTACACCTCCGACGGCCCCCTGGCCGGCGGCTATGTGGGGGACGTCACCGCCACCCTCAACAGCGCCAACCTGGCCCAGACCGCCTTCGGCACCGTGTTCGGCGCCCACTTCGGGGCCATCTTCGTGGCCATCTGCCTGTTCTTCTTCGCCTTCTCCACCGTGCTGGGCTGGAACCTGTTCGGCAAGATCAACGTGATGTACCTCTTCGGCAAAAAGGCCGCCCCCGTCTACGGGGTGCTGGCCCTGGTGTTCATCTTCCTGGGCACCACCATGTCCAACGACCTGGTTTGGGGCCTCACCGACCTGTTCAACAACCTCATGGTCATCCCCAACGCCATCGCCCTGTTTGCCCTGTCCTCCATCGTGGTGGGCATCGCCAAACGCCGGGGAAACGCCCTGAAATAATGGGAATTTCCCTATAGTTTCTCTGTCCCCCCTCCACTCCCCCGGGCAGGTTTGCCAAAAATCTTCGGATTGGTTGACAATTCTGCCCGGGGGAGATATAATACCGCCAAAATGAACCACTGATAGAGGCGCGGTGCCAATGGGTGCCCCACATGAGCCTGGAAGGGCGTGGGGTGCGAGGTGTCACCGCCGAAGGGCAAAGGGGCTTCCACCCGCTTTGTGCCTGGGTCGTCGGGAAATACCCGGCGGACTGTCACACCCCCTGGTGTGAAGCGCTATCATGGCAAGCCAAAAGTTCCCGTCCCTCTCGTGGGCGGGGGTTTGTTGACCATGATCGCATCACGCGGTTCATGGTCTTTTTGTTTATTCGAAAAAAGAAGGAGAGAGGAACCCCCATGAAACAGAAACTCTTTGCCCTGCTCCTGGCGGTGGCGCTGGTGCTGTCCCTGGCGGCCTGTACCGCCAGCCCTTCGGACTCCGGCTCCAACACCTCTGCCAGCCAGGCACCGGCCGCGGACGTCCCCGACGTCCCCGACTTCACCGACGTGGACACCTCCACCATCCCCGGATTGGAGGACGGCGTGCTCACCGTGGGTATGGAGTGCGCCTACGCCCCCTACAACTGGATGCAGATGGACGACTCCAACGGAGCCGTGCCCATCTCCAACGTGTCCGGGTCCTACGCCAACGGCTATGACGTGATGATCGCCAAGCGCATCTGTGAGGCCTACGGCTGGGAGCTGGAAGTGGTGTCCAGCTCCTGGGACTCCCTGACCCCCGCCGTCCAGGCGGGCACCATGGACGCCAACATCGCCGGCCAGTCCATGACCGCCGACCGGATGAAGGAAGTGGACATGGCTGGCCCCTACTACTACGCCACCATCGTGTGCCTGACCTCCAAGGACAGCCCCTACGCCTCCGCCACCTCCATTGCCGACCTGGCCGGGGGCATCTGCACCGCCCAGTCCGGCACCATCTGGTATGACTCCTGTCTGCCCCAGATTCCCGACGCCAACATCCTGTCCCCCGCCGACAACGCCCCTGCCATGATTATGCAGCTGCAAACCGGCATGGCCGACTTCATCTGCACCGACATGCCCACCGCCAAGGGCGCCGCCGCCAAGGACGACAACCTGGTGGTGCTGGACTTCTCCGGCACCGACGGGGACTTCCAGTTTGAGACCGAGGCTGAGCGGGCGGAGAACGTGAACATCGGCATTTCCGTGAAGAAGGGCAACACCCAGCTCAAGGACGCCATGGACGCCGTGCTCTCCCAGCTCACAGCGGAGGACTTTGACGCCATCATGGACCAGGCCATCGCTGCCCAGCCCGCCACCGACGACACCGACGCCAACCTCTTTGTCAAGCTGGGCCACGACATGGCCCAGCTGTGGAGTGAGTACCACACCGGCTACCTCAAGGGCATCTTGAACACCCTAGTGCTGGCCGTGGCCGCCACCGTCATTGGCTGTATCATCGGCCTGGTGTGCGGCATTCTGAACACCATCCCCTACGCCAAGCAGGACCCCCTGCCCAAGCGGGTCATCCTGAAGGTGATTCGGGCCCTGGTGCGCATCTATGTGGAGGTATTCCGCGGTACTCCCATGGTGCTGCAAGCGGTGTTTATCTACTATGGCCTGCCCTACTTCACCAATGGCTCGGTGGCCTTCCGGGGCTCCTCCGGCATCTGGCTGGCCTCCATCATCGTGGTGTCCATCAACACCGGCGCCTACATGGCCGAGTCGGTGCGTGGCGGTATCATCTCCATTGACCCCGGTCAGACTGAGGGCGCCCGGGCCATCGGCATGAACCACTTCCAGACCATGACCTCGGTGATTCTGCCCCAGGCCATCCGCAACATCATCCCCCAGATCGGCAACAACTTCATCATCAACATCAAGGATACGTCCGTGATGTTCATCATCAGCTTCACCGAGTTCTTCGCCTTCCACCGCTACATCGTGGGCGTGAACAACATGTACTTCCCCTCCGCCGCCATCGAGATGATCGGCTACCTGACCATGACCCTCATTGCCTCCGCCCTGCTGCGCCTCATTGAGAAGCGCATGGACGGCTCGGACAACTACGAGCTGGTGCAGGTGGATGCCCTGACCATGGCCGCCGGGACCTACAGCCACCCCAACCGGGGCACGCCCTTTGACGAGCACAGCAAGGAACAGCGGGACCGCAACGGCAGCACGAGAGGAGAGCGGTAATATGAGCGACGCCATTTTACAAGTCAAGCACCTGTCCAAGTCCTTTGGCAGCCACCAGGTGCTGAAAGATATCGACTTCACCGTCCGGCCCGGAGACGTGACCTCCATCATCGGCGCCTCCGGCTCGGGCAAGTCCACCCTGCTGCGGTGCATCAACCTCCTGGAGACCCCCTCCGCCGGAGACATCCTCTTCCACGGGGAGAACATCACCGCCCGGGGCTTTAACCCCTGCCGCTACCGCTCCCAGGTGGGCATGGTGTTCCAGTCCTTCAACCTGTTCAACAACATGACCGTGCTGGAAAACTGCATGGTGGGCCAGGTGAAGGTGCTGAAAAAGTCCAAGGCCGAGGCCAAGGAAAACGCCATGAAGTACTTAGAGCAGGTGGGCATGGCCCCCTACATCAACGCCCGCCCCCGGCAGATCTCCGGCGGCCAGCGCCAGCGGGTGGCCATCGCCCGGGCCCTGGCCATGGAGCCGGAGGTGCTGCTCTTCGACGAGCCCACCTCCGCCCTGGACCCGGAGATGGTGGGCGAGGTGCTCTCCGTCATGCGGGACCTGGCCTCCCAGGGCATGACCATGCTGGTGGTGACCCACGAGATGGCCTTCGCCCGGGACGTGTCCAACCACGTGGTGTTCATGGCCGATGGAGTCATCTGCGAGCAGGGCGACCCCAAGGACGTGTTCACCAACCCCAAGCAGACCCGGACCCGGGAGTTTTTGTCCCGTTTTATGGGAGAATGAGAAACCCGCCCCGGCAGAGTGCAAACGTTGTACTCCGCCGGGGCGGGTTTTAATGAATAATGAAAAATGAATAGTGAATAAGTATGGTGTGCCCCACAGTGGCACGAATTTTAATTTGAGGTGGAGACTTGAGGGCAGTTTCCCCTTGCCAACTTGGCCGCGATTTAGTACAATAAAGGTTGACAGTTTGTAAAGAAGGAGGGCTTCCATATGACGAGAGATGAAGCCTTTGAATTTTTAGACCGCACCGCCCGGGGCATTGCCGAGATGTTCGGCTCCTCCTGTGAGACGCTGGTGCACGACATGGGAGTCCCCTCCCATCCCATTTTGTCCATCTATAACGGCCATGTCTCCGGCCGAGAGGTGGGCTCCACCATGGATATCCTGGGCATCGGCCTGGAGCTGGATGCCGACTCCTCGGTGACGGATTTTGTCAACCTGGCCGCCACCACCCCCGACGGACGCCAGACCAAATCCTCCACCTTCCACATGATCGGCGAGGACTACAACCTGGCCCTGGGCATCAACTTCGACTACACCTCTCTGGTGTTTGCCAACCGCATTCTGGTGGACCTGATGAGCGCCAGCTCGGACTTGCAGTCCGCCCTGTGGCAGGAGGGGGACTCCAAGCAGCTGGCCGACCTCTTCGAGCGGTGCCTGGCCGCCCTGGGCAAGCCGGTGGACGCTCTGAATAAGAAGGACCGCCTGCGCATGATTGCCATGCTGGAGCAGAAAAACGCCTTCTCCTTCCGCAAATCCGTGCCCTATGTGGCCAAGCACCTGGGGGTGTCCCGGTACACGGTGTACAAGTACCTGGGCGAGCTGGCCGAGCACAGCGAGGAGGAATAATCCCCCTTTCTTCCCTTGTTTTTTCCGCCTCGGTGGACTACAATGTGGAATAGTTATACATTCGTTTACATAAGGAGATCATACATCATGTATCGTGAACAGTTAGAAGCTTATTTTCAGGACAAGCAGGACATGCTGGTGGACGCTGTGTGCCGCCTGGTGTCCATTGACAGCGTGGAGGGCGAGCCCGCCCCCGGCGCTCCCTTTGGCCCCGGCCCCGCCGCCGCGCTGGAAGAGGGCCTGAAGCTGGCCCAGGAGTGGGGCCTCATCACCCAAAACCACGAGGGCTATGTGGGCACCGCCGACCTGTGCGACAAGGAAGACGCCCTGCACATTCTGGGCCACCTGGACGTGGTGGCCCCCGGTGAGGGCTGGACCGTCACCCAGCCCTATCAGCCCAAGGTGGTGGATGGCCTCATCTATGGCCGTGGCACCGACGACGACAAGGGCCCTGTGGTGGCCTCCCTGCTGGCCATGAAGGCGGTGAAGGACCTGGGCGTGCCCTTGAAGTCCAACTGCCGCCTCATCATGGGCACCAACGAGGAGAGCGGCTCCGGGGACATCGCCTGGTACTTTGCCCGCCACCCCTTCGCC